>NZ_KV839126.1:36115-37978 GCF_001838845.1 Staphylococcus sp. HMSC36A10 | reverse complement strand
CATGAATGTTTTTATCTATAATTAAAGCTATATTAACTAGAAAAAAACCCATTATAACTGCAATCCAAACAAAATATACTATTATGTTTTGATAACTCATTGATAATAGTGCATCTAGGAATAGCATAGTCAATCCGCCAAATAAAATATATCCAAATAATGTGAAACAAACATTTTTTAGTGTAGGTATTAAAAAAATTTTTGACCTTTTATTTTTAGTATTATAAATATTTAAAGATGATTTTTTAATTAGGCGTACATAAAATATTAAAATCCCTATAAATGTGATGCAACATATGGCAATAACTAATTTTTTATCAAGTTGAATGTCAAGTAAATGTGTATATTTTCTTAATGCAACTCCCAGCAAAGCAGAGCTACCTGCAACTGGCCAAAAAACATTCTTTTTAGCAGGTTTAACAATATTTAAGTTTTCAAACTCTTCTCTACTAATTTTGACGTATTCTTTTGGGATGAACCAATTAATAAAAGGAAAAAATAAACTAATCCCAGTGCTTATTATATCGACCATTAAGTATTCATCATTATATTTAATAATTCTATATTTTGGGTTTTTATTGATGATTTTAGATTCGCATAGCAACATTTACCAGCTCCATTTCTTAGGGCTTATATGATTAGAAATACTTTTTGAAGCTTCACCATGACATTTTCAACACCATCTACTGTTTTTTCTGCAGATTTTTCTACAGCATCTATACCAACGTCTAGTTTATGTCCTATCCAATCGTTTTTATCTTTTATTCCAAATTCATTTTTTTGATTGGTCCAATATACAAGTATTGCCGAAATAGAACCTGCAGTAAATCCAGCTAAACCATCATTTTTCCACCGTGTTAGTTTTAGATAATACATAAATTTTTTTGTCAATAATCGATGACATGTTTAACAGAAAGAAACCTGCAGTCATTACCAACCAACCAATAAAGCCTATTATATTTTGAGGATTTAAAGTTAATAACATACTTAGAGCCATTATTGAAAGACCGCCAAATAAAAAATAATAAAATATTGTGAAACAAAAGTTTTTTAATGAAGGAAATAAAATTATTTTCCCTTTACTAGAGTTATTATTATAAATTTCCAACCTTAGCTTACGATTCAGAAATAAAAAAAGTATTAAAACACCCAGAAATATTGCACAACATATTACAATCACCATGTTTTTCTCTAATTGAATATTAAGTGAAGGAATATATTTTCTAAACGTAACTCCGAACAAAATAGTACTACCTGCAACTGGCCAAAAAGCTTTATTTTTAACAGGTTTGACAATGTTTAAATCGTCAAATTCTTTTTTACTGATTTTGACATATTTTTTTGGAATTAACCAATTAATCATAGGAAGAAATAAAGTTAACCAGGTACTTACTAAATCAATCATTAAATATTCACTATCGTATTTGATTATTCGATATTTAGGGTTTTTATTAATAACTTTAGATTCGCAAAGCAATGTCTCCACATCCCTTTAATTTTATGTGTAATACATTTTTCGATACTTCAAAAGACATTCAAATACTATCAAGTTACTGTCATCAAAGGTTTTATTAACTGATATTTTCATATTTTTAATCTGAATTTAGTACTTTCACTTAATTTTTAAGTATGACATGAATGTTTTTATCTATAATTAAAGCTATATTCACTAGAAAAAAACCCATTATTGCTGTAATCCAAGCAAAATATACTATTATGTTTTGATAACTCATTGATAATAGAGCATATGAGAAAATCACTGTCCATAAAATAAAAAAAGCATATCTAAACAATGTTAAACAAAAATTTTTTAGTGTTGGTATTAAGATAATTTTTGACCTTTTATTTTTAGTATTATAAATA
>NZ_KV839126.1:0-36015 GCF_001838845.1 Staphylococcus sp. HMSC36A10 | reverse complement strand
TAAAGATGATTTTTTAATTAGGCGTACATAAAATGTTAAAATCCCTATAAATGTGATACAACATATAGCAATAACTAATTTTCTATCAAGTTGAGTGTCAAGTAAATGTGTATACTTTCTTAATGTAACTGCGAATAAAGTAGAGATACCTGCAACTGGCCAAAAAACATTCTTTTTAGCAGGTTTAACAATATTTAAGTTTTCAAACTCTTCTCTACTAATTTTGACGTATTCTTTTGGGATGAACCAATTAATAAAAGGAAAAAATAAACTAATCCAAGTGCTTATTATATCGATCATTAAGTACTCATCATTATATTTAATAATTCTATATTTGGGGTTTTTATTGATGATTTTAGATTCGCATAGCATTGATTATCAATCCCACCTTATTCTAATTATTTTTTATTTGAAGCGTGGCTAACATAATATAATTAGTTATTAATTCACTTTTTATAACTTTGGCTGTTTTATTTCCCTGTTCTAAGATAGCTCCTCGATTTAAAATCATTGCTTTTTATGAACCAACATTTAAGTATCCGATACTACCTAAGTTAATCAATTTTACTACTTATTTGTTTTTAAAATAACATGAATTTTTTTATCTAGAACCGATGACATATTCAGTAGAAAGAAGCATGCAGTCATGCCAATTAAAGCAAGAAATTCTATTATATTTTGAGGGGATGAAGTTACTAACATACTCAGAGCCATTGTTGACAATCCACCAAATAATATATAAGCAAATAAGGATAAACAAATATTTTTAAATGTAGGTATTAATATGATCTTTTCGTTATTACTTTTATTTTTATCAAAAATATGTAACTTCAATTTTGTATTTATATATATAAACAATGCGAAAACACCTAGAAGTATCATACAGCATGTTAATATAACTATTTCTTTTTCTAAATGGATGTTAAGCAAATAGATATATTTTCTTGTTAAGGTTGTTAATAACACTGCAAATCCTGCAACAGGCCAGAAAGTATTATTTTTAGCGGGTTTGACAATATTTAAACTTTCAAATTCTTCTCTACTAATTTTCGCGTACTTTTTGGGAATAAACCAATTAATCATGGGCAAAAAATAAGCAATCCAAGTACTTACTAAATCAACCATGAAATATTCATTATTGTATTTAATAATTCTATATTTAGGGTTTTGATTAATGACTCTAGATTCGCAAAGCACTGTTTATCACTTCCACCTTATTCAAATTATTTTTTATTTGAAGAACGGCCAATACAATATAATTAGTTATTTATTCACCTTTTTATAACTTTGACTGTTTTATTGACAATGAGTGTTATATTCATCAAGAAAAACAACATTAACCCCATACCCCAAGCTATAAAAGTTATTAAATTCTGGTTTTCTAATGTCAGCAACATGCTTAAAGCTAATATTGACATGCCTCCAATCAACAAATAGCCATATAATATAAGAACAGCATTTTTTAATGTTGGTACTAAAATTATTTTTTGTTCTTCTTTTTTATTATCGAAAACTTTCAATTTTAATTTTCGATTCAGAAGCACAAAAAAGATTATAATACATAGAAATACAACGAAGCATATAAATATAACCGATCTTTTTTCTAATTGAATATTAAGTAAGTGTATGTACTTTCTGGAAGTAGCACCTAGTAGGATTGTTCCTCCTACAACAGGCCAAAAATTTTTATTTTTAACTGGCTTAACAGTGTTCAGTTTTTCATACTCTTCTCTACTAATTTTGGCGCACCTTTTTGGAATGAACCAATTAATAAATGGAAAAAAGTATACAAGCCAAGTGCTTATTACATCGACCATTAAATACTCATCATCATACTTAATAACTCTGTATTTCGGATTTTTATTGATAATTTCGGTTTCACAAAGCAATAATTATCACTTCCTATTAATAACAAATTCACACAGCTATATTATCGTTTCTGTTTCTCAAAACACTTGTGCCCTTTTGTATCAAAATTAATATTTATATGACCTTAAATATATAACATGAATCTTTTTGTCTATTATTGAAGACATATTTATAAAGAAAAATAGCATTGTCATAATAACCCAAGCAATAAATACTATAATATTTTGGATAGATAAACTAATCAAAACATCTAAGAACATGATTGATAATCCACCACAGAAAAAATAAGAAAATAGTACAAAGCAAAGATTCTTGAATGATGGAAAAATCATAATTTTTCCATTGCTACTCCGATTATTATAGATAGATAACTTTACTTTCTGATTTAAATATATATAAAACACTAGAATACTTAATAATAAAACCGAACAAATGATAATAACGCAATTTTTTTCTAAATGAGAATCAGGTATATATATTTTATCTCTAAACATAGTGCCAAATAAAAGTATGCTACCTATAACTGGCCATAAAGCTTTATTTTTAACTGGTTTAACAATATTTAAATTATCAAACTCTTCTCTGCTGATTTGGACATATTTTTTTGGTATTAACCAATTAATAAACGGAAAGAACAAAACTAACCAGGTGCTTACTAAATCAATCATCAGATAGTCGTTTTTATATTTAATAATTCTATATCTGGGATTTTTGTTTACAACTCTAACCTCGCAAAGCAATATCTCCACTTCCGTCTCGTTGGTTTTATATCTAATACACTTTCAGATACTTTATAAGTGTTTTGTATTTTAGTAACATACTATTTTCCTGTTTATTACTTAACTTACGAACTACAATCTAAGTTTAGTAATTTCTATTGCTTTTTAAGTTTGGCATAAACCTTTTTATTACTAATTGAGCCCATGCTTATTAGAAAGAAAAAAATTGTAATAATAATCCACATAATAAATACCAGTAGATTTTGAGGTTTTATAGTCATTAGCCATATTAAAAATAATATAGAACAACCTCCTAATAATAGATATGTGAAAACTATAAAACTTCCATCTTTAAAAGTAGGCACTAATATAACCCTATTTTCATTATCTAGATTATCATCATATATCTTTAGTTTAAGCTTTTTATTTAAGTAAATGTAAAATGCTGCAATACCTATAAATCCTATAAAACATAAAGATATTAAAATCTTATTATCTAATTGAACTTCAAACGTATGTACATATTTCCGTAAAATAACTACAAATAAAAACGAACTACCAGTAACTGGCCAGAAAATATTATTTTTATTTTGTTTATCAACATTTAAATTTTCAAGTTCCTTCTCACTAAGTTTTGCATACCTTTTGGGAATGAACCAATTAATAAAAGGAAAAAAGTATACAAGCCAAGTGCTTACTAAATCAATTAACAAATACTCATCATTATATTGAACGACTTTATATCTCGGATTTTTATTAATAACCTTAATATCACATAGCATTGTTTATCACTTCCTACTTTTACTTAGTAATCTTTATTTGAAGAACGGCTAACATAATATTGTTAGTCATTTTTCTACCTTTTTATAACATTTACTTTTTTATTGACTACCAAAGCTACATTACTAAGTAAGAACATTATTACAAGCATAATCCAAGTAATAAATAAAATGATGTTTTGAATACCTTCTGTGATAAACATATAAAAAGCAAGTATGCTTAAACTACCAAAAATAATATACGAAAGGAGCATTAAGCATAAATTTTTAAAAGTTGGTATTAAAATTATCTTTTCATCACAGTTATTTCTATCATAAACGTTTAACTTAGATTTCGAATTAATATATAAAGCCGAAAGGAAAACCCCCAAAAGTACGAGAGAGCATAAAATATTCACAGCAATTTGATTAATTTGTATATTTAACAACTGTATATATTTTCTCGTCAATACTGCCAACAAAACTGATCCCCCACCTGCTATCCATCCAGCTGAACTACTATTTTTCGGTGTAAATGTATTTAATTCTTCAAACTCACTTTGACTAATCTTCGCAAATTTCTTAGGTACACCCCAATTAAGCATTGGAATGAAAAAGAAAATCCAAGAACTAGTTACATCAACCATTAAAAACTCGTTCTTATATTTTATAATTTTATATCTCGGGTTCTTATTTATATTTTTTGATTCACAAATCAACACTTACCACTCCCATTTCATAGGGTTTATATGATTGCTAATACTTTTTGTAGCTTCACCAACGACATTTCCAATGCTATCTACTGTATTTACCGTTGACTTTTTGAAATTATCAATACCTTCATCTATCTTATGTCCAACCCAATCAGTTTTATCTTTTAACCCCAAAATATTTGCTTGGTAAGCCCAATCAGCAAGGTGGGTAGCTCCAATACCTACTGCCAAACCTCCTAAAGCAGCCCAACCAACTGGGTTACTAGCAAGTGCGACTATTGTTGCTGAAGTAGCAATTCCAGCACCAGTACCTATTCCTGTAGTTAAAGCATTATGCGACAACGCCTCCCCAAATGTTTTATCATCATTTGCAAGGTCATCATACATACCTATACCAAATCCTACACCTGCAACACCTTTACCTAGATATTTTCCACCTTTAGCAAATTTACTACCATTTTCTATAAACACATTACCTGATGTACGTTTGACTTCCACAAATGAATTTGGACCGGCTGGGCCTTTCACTCCACCTGCTGTATTGATAAATACACCGAATTTACTTGCATTTATACCGCCTTGCTCTAAAAGTGTTGACGTAATATCTAATCCCATATCTCGTTTAATACTATCTTTATTGTCATTTATATATTTCATTATACTTTTCGGGATATCGTCTTCTGGATGTTCTTTGGCATATGCCTTTATAACAGCAAAGTCTGCTTTATTTAAAGTTTCTTTCTCTGCTTTATGTTCAATTTTCCCCATAGCAACTTTCAAATATTTTTCATGACTTGCTTTGGCCCAATCAAGTTCTTTACCTGAAGGAATATTAAATTGATTTGTTGAAAAGTTCCAAAAATTTTGCGCTTGGGTAAGTCCTTGTTGGACAATTTTTTGAAATTCTTCAACTTCTTTAAATATTTCTGGTGATTTTTGATTAAACTCACGCAATTTGCGTAGCTTCTCTTCTAATTCATGTTTTTGTTGACCTAATGTTTGTATTATTTGTTGGTTCGATGAAATGGCTTGCTGATTATCGGAAGCATGCTTTTTCAAATTGTTATTCAAATTTTCATATCGCGTAATTTGTTGACTTAATGATCTGATATCTTCTTCAAGCTCTGATTCTTTTAAAGATATGCTATCAACCTCACTCGTATAACGTGACACAAAATTATCGCAAGCTTGCTTCGTTAAATCACTCAATGTTTTCATACTTGTTGATAATGGAATTAACACCGTACTAAAAAATTGCTTAGCTGACGTATACGCTTTCCCTTTAAGCGCATCATCATTGATAAATTGAGTAATTGCTTTTTCCAACGCATCATAATTTGAATTCATTGTTTGACTCAAATTCCCCACACTTGAAGCTTGGTTTCGAGATCTGTCTAAATACATGTCAATACTCATCGGCATGCTCCTTTTTCAAAAATATATGATTTTCAAACTATTTAAAATCAAATGCTTTTTACATCTACAAAGTTGTAAAATTTTAAAACTCGGCGATGATTATTTCTTATGTAAAGGAGTCTAGATGCAGGTAAATTGAGATAACATGTCGCCTTTTTTCTTATTTTAGCATATGGATATAATGGTGTCTTTGTATATTCGCAATTAATCAATAAAAATTATCTTTCAATATTTTAATTTTATTGCGACAACATCCTTAACATTAAATATATTAATATCTCAAAATATATTCACTATTAAAATATGTCATCAGTTGTTAAAAGTATTTCCTCATCATGCGAAATATCAAAACGTATCTAAAATACGAATAAGTTTATACAATCACACAACATCATCATTCAAAATTTTATTGCCCTTATTTTCAATATTCATTTCATATCTATCAGTTCATACATAATTAAAGTTTCAATTGTGCAATCTCACCGTTAATGCAACAACTTTCAAACAATAAATCATCACTATAAACACTCCTATTTCAACACTTTTCAAACATAAGTATTGACACATTGAGCAAAATGATTTTTAATTGTAACTAATACAGTTACAATTATGAGGTGAGAAACATTGAATTTAGAATTTAACATTGCCGTGCATGTATTAGCTTTTTTAACTAAGCATCATTCAGAAAAATTCAATAGTAGTTCATTAGCAGAATTAACTTGTTTAAATCCTGTTCAATTACGACGCGTGACGACTCAACTTGTCGATTTAAAAATGATTAACACAATACGGGGTAAAGATGGTGGTTATTTAGCAAATGATCGTAGCGCTGATGTCTCTCTAGCAACATTATATAAACATTTTGTCTTAGAGAAAGAACATCACACACGACTATTTACTGGCGACGAAGGCAGTCACTGTCAAATTGCTCGTAATATTGCAACTACTATGTCACATTATCAGCAAGACGAACAGAATATCATTATTAATTTTTATAAAGGAAAAACAATCAAAGATGTCATTGAAGACATTCAAAAGGAGGATTTATGTCATGAAAACATATGATTTAATTGTAATAGGATTTGGGAAAGCTGGTAAAACTTTAGCCAAATATGCTGCATCAACAGGTCAACACGTCGCAGTTATCGAACAATCTCCGAAAATGTATGGAGGCACTTGTATAAACATAGGATGTATTGCTTCAAAGACACTTGTACATGATGGATTAGAAGGCAAATCTTTTGAAGCAAGTTATAACCGTAAAAACGATGTTGTCAATGCGCTAAACAATAAAAATTACCATTTATTAGCAGACGATAACAACATTGATGTACTGGATTTTAAAGCGCAGTTTAAATCTAATACTGAAGTGAATTTATTAGATCAGCATGACGATATCGCCGATAGTATTACTGCACCTCATATCATTATTAATACTGGTGCTACCTCTGTCATTCCTAACATTAAAGGCCTTGATCAAGCTAAACACGTCTTCGATTCAACAGGTTTATTAAACATTAACTATCAACCTAAGCACCTCGTTATTGTAGGTGGCGGTTATATCGCCTTAGAATTTGCTTCAATGTTTGCGAATTTAGGTAGTAAGGTTACAGTATTAGAACGTAGTGAATCATTTATGCCACGTGAAGATCAAGATGTCGTTGCACATGCTATTACTGACTTAGAAAATAAAGGCATTGCATTGTATACAAATGTTGAAACGACTGAATTGTCATCTGACAATCATCATACAACAGTCCATACTAACGTTGGTAACTTTGAGGCTGATGCAGTACTTTTGGCTATCGGTCGCAAACCGAATACGGATTTAGCTTTAGAAAATACTGATATCGAATTAGGCGACAGAGGCGAAATTAAAGTCAATGCTCATCTTCAAACAACTGTGCCGCATATTTATGCTGCAGGTGATGTTAAAGGCGGACTTCAATTTACGTATATATCTTTAGATGATTATCGAATTATCAAATCAGCGTTATATGGTAATCAGTCACGTACGACTGACAATAGAGGCAGCGTGCCTTATACAGTATTTATAGATCCACCATTATCACGTGTTGGATTAACTGGTAAAGAAGCTGCCGCTCAACATTATGATTACACTGAACATCAACTTTTAGTAAGTGCTATACCTCGTCACAAAATTAACAATGATCCAAGAGGTTTATTTAAAGTAGTCATTAATAATGAAAATAATATGATTTTAGGTGCTACATTATATGGTAAGCAATCTGAAGAATTAATTAATATAATTAAACTTGCGATTGATCAAAACATTCCATATACCGTATTACGAGATAATATTTATACGCATCCTACGATGGCCGAATCATTTAATGATTTATTTAATTTCTAGACAAAACATAAAAACCTGGTGGCACGCATTGAATGATGCTGCCATCAGGTTTTATTGTTGTGCTTTTCGCTTTTCTAATTTTTCTTTAAGCTTTCTATCTTGTTCTTCTTTACGACGTTTACGTTCTTCATGTCGTTTTCTTAAACGCTCTTCTTCTTCAGGATCACGTGGTTTCTTTAATTGTTGAGAAACTTTTTCGATTAATTCTTCTTCAGTAAGCGCAGCCAGTGGGCGGTTATTAACAAAAGTGAATGTTTTTCGGCGTCCAGGTCCACAATAAGATTGACAACCTATCACGATTTCAGCATCGGGATCTAATTTTTCCAACTTCTTTTGTAACGTTCTTATATTGACTGCCTGACATTCATCACAAATAAGGAATGTATTTTTCATATTGCTACCCACCTTTCTTTATCATATCTATATCGTCGATTTCATTAATTTTTTCGTTAACTCTATCTATTTTACTCTTTTTAATATTTTTTTCAAGATACGTAACACGGCTGACAATAAAAAATGGAGCATTTATCTTCTAATTAAATTAGATGATTGCTCCCCTATCAAATCATTTATTGCCCATGATAAATATTAAATTTTAATGGTTTAATACCATGTTTTGTCCATTCATCATAAATTTTTTCTTTATCTACATCTTTATTGATAATTGTAATACCACAGTCTCCACCACCAGCGCCTGATGTTTTAGATGCGCCGTGATACTTTTCAGCAATATCACACAAATATTTTAGCTTTTCAGTTTCTATATCAACTGTAGCTTCTTTATCCATACGTTGAATAATTGTACGATTCTGACGCACCATCTTTTGCACACCTTTAATGTTATTTGTTTTAAAAGCATGAATAAGTTTTTCAACACAACGATGTGAATCTTCTAAGAAGTCACCGTAAAATGAAGGATCTGATTTCAAACGTTTCACTTCGCTAACAAAGTGTGGTGATGACGCCGGTGAGCCAGTCCAACCGATAAGTACTTCCATATTTTCAGGTGCTTGTAATGGTTCGATGTGCAATCCAGGCCAGTTTTTGATTAAAACTTCTTCAACCGTAGTATCTTCAATTTGATGCTTAACCCATTCATGATCAAAAGTACTATACGCTAGCCATCCACTATATACACTCACAGCAATATCTCCGCATGAACTTAAACTTTGTAACTTCATATTTGCAATCACTGCTAGTTTATAAATGTATAAATTAGATAACTTCATATCATAAAATTCATTTAATACTTTTATAACTGACACAAGTACTGCTGCACTTGAACCTAATCCATATTTATGACCATTTGAATCATCTAAATTACTATCAATAGTCAGATGAAAATGCTTCATCGCTATATCGCAACTTTTCGCGTATTGTTCAAATATTTCAATAGCTGTGACCACATAATTTAATTGTTTTGCTGCATGTGGATCTGAAATGACAATACTATCTTCATCTCTACTAAATGTAACTGGGTTATGATGTAATGCTTTTGAATGAATGGTACCTTTATATTGGTCTGCTTCTTCAATAGTAGCAGTTACAAAACGATCTAACGCAATAAGTACAGATTTATATCCTGGTTCTGTTACAGCATATTCTCCAGCAATATAAAGTTTTCCGGGTGCTTTGACCTGAATCATTTTATCTCTTCCTTACTCAATTATTTCAATTCCTGTGGCAATAATGTCACTATCAATAATTTGGTTATTATCAAACTGTGTTAATAATTTATCTATAATCTGTTGCTTGTTTTTCTTTTCTACAAGTATTTTCACATTAGGTCCCGCATCCATTGTAAAATAACACGGATACCCCGCTTCTCGGCATTCGTGAACAAGCGCCATGACATCATAACTTTCTTGCACAAGATATGTGAACGGCGGTGTTGATCCTAGATTCGTGGCATGCATACGCAAACCATTTTCTTCAATTACTTCACCAAGGCGTTTAAAATCTTTGTCTTGAATCGCTGCTTTTGCTTCAGTTAAATCTTCATCAATATGATCTAACCAATATTGATAAAACCTTGATGTGTTTCGTGTCAATGACATACCATATCGACTAGGTACCTTTTTAGAATGTTGATTAATCACAACAAATATCATGGCAAGGTCATCTTCAAAATGATTCGATTCAAGTGGAACGGCATATGACGTCTCATCACTATACCCTTTTTCCCATTCTGCAAATCCACCATAAATACTACGCGACGCAGAACCCGAACCAATTCGCGCCAATCTCGATAAATCCTTATCTGACAGCTGCATGTCTAGCGCTTGATTACAAGCTGCTGCTAAAGCTGCATATGCGCTTGCCGATGAAGCCAACCCTGCTGCTGTTGGTACAAAATTGTCGCTTTCAATTTCTGCATACCAATCGATGCCAGCTCTATTTCTGACAATATCCATATATTTTGAAATTTTCTCTAATTCTTTGCCACTAACCTTTTCACCATTCAACCAAAATTGATCCTGTGTTAACTGGTCGTTAAAAGTGACTTTCGTTTCAGTGTAAAATTTTTCTAATGTAACAGATATGCTATTATTCATTGGAATGATTAGTGCTTCATCTTTTTTACCCCAATATTTTATAAGTGCAATATTCGTATGTGCACGTGCTTTGCCACTTTTAATCAACGCATTAACCTCCTAAATTCTCAATCCAAGTATGTGCTGCACCAGCTTTTTCTACAGCTTTTACAATATTTTTCGCTGTTGGTAAATCTTTGGCAAGCAATAACATACTTCCACCACGACCAGCGCCAGTAAGTTTTCCAGCAATCGCACCATTTTCTTTACCAATTTTCATTAATTGTTCTATTTTATCATGACTAACTGTCAACGCCTTTAAATCCGCATGACATTCATTAAAAATATCCGCTAAGGCTTCAAAGTTATGATGTTCAATCACATCACTCGCACGTAAAACTAACTTACCGATATGTTTTACATGTGACATGTACTGAGGGTCCTCACAAAGTTTATGAACATCTTCTACTGCTTGTCTTGTTGAACCTTTCACACCAGTATCTATAACAACCATATAGCCGTCTAAACTTAACGTTTTCAACGTTTCAGCATGACCTTTTTGGAACCAAACTGGTTTGCCTGATACAATCGTTTGCGTATCAATACCACTTGGTTTACCATGTGCAATTTGCTCTGCCCAATTAGCCTTTTCAATGAGTTCTTCTTTCGTTAATGATTTCCCTAAAAAATCATAACTTGCACGAACAAAAGCAACCGCGACAGCTGCACTCGATCCTAATCCACGTGATGGTGGTAAATTCGTTTGGATCGTTACTGCTAGCGGCTCTGTAATATTATTTAATTCTACAAAACGGTTCACCAAAGACTTAAGATGGTCAGGCGCATCATATAACATACCATCGTAAACATCGCTTTTAATAGACGAATAGTTCCCGCTCTCTAAGGCTTCTATTAAAACTTTGATTTTACCTGCGTTAAACGGTACTGCAATAGCAGGCTCTCCAAATGTAACAGCATGTTCTCCTATTAAAATAATCTTACCTGTCGATTCCCCATATCCTTTTCTTGTCATGTCAATATCACCTTTTATATTTATCCTATACTTGATTCATTATTTTTATTTATTAGTAAAAGACATCATATTCTAAGTTGCATACGCATTCGCGTTAAATTTCATTGCAGTCTTTATCTCACATTATTCATATTATGTATAATCTTTATTTTGAATTTATATTTGACTTAACTTGATTAGTATAAAACTAACTTTCGTTTACTTCAAAGTTTAAATCTTATCGAGTGATATTTCAGATTCTTTATCTTTTTATAAAATAGCCCTACAATTTATAATTTTCCACCCTAACTATAATACTACAAATAATAATTGGAATATATAGATTTACTACTAAAGTATTAGAACATTTCAATAGAAGGTCGTTTCTTTCATAGTCATACGCATTATATATACCCTATTCTCAATCTATTTAATACGTAAAACATGAAATTTTCTTATTAAATTTATTATTTCCATCATATCATTACTTTTAATTTAATGATGTTCAATTTAAATATTAGGTCAATAACATATTTATGCTTTTTATGGATACTTTCAAAAATAACAGCCCCAAACGATAACTTGAAAGGGGCTGTTAAATATTTAACTATTGCATTTGATCTATCATTTTCTTGTTTCTTTCAATCATTTTATCAAAATACGTATCGTATCTTTGCCATTCTTCTTGAGTAATTGGCGTCATATTTAATACACCGCCAAGATCTTTGATTGCATATAATAGTAAAAACATTACATCTTGAACAGTAATCGTTTTGTTAAGCAATGTCTCTAATGAGGCCATACAAGATGGTTCAATTTCAGGATATTTAAATTTAGTCACTTCACCTTTTAAAGCATGTTCATAAAATGTTTGCATCATCAATGCACGTTCTGAACCAGAGCCTTCAACACAAAGATAAATTTGTACAGCAATACCGCCTCTAACTCTTCGTTGCGATATGCCTGCAAATTTCTTACCATCGATACTTAAGTCAAATTTTCCTGGGCAATAAGAATGTTCAATTTCCATCGTATCAATATCAACATTCTCATTTTCGAACATTTTGCTAATTAAGAGGTACATCACAGTAAACGCTTCATCAATCGTTGTTTCTGTTTGTCCTTTGAACATCAGCGATATATTTAATACACCTTGATCTAGAACGACACCTAAGCCACCAGAATTTCTAACAATGGCATTATAACCAATCTCATTCGTTAAATAATCAATGCCATCTTTTAAAAACGGCAATCTTGAATCATGAATACCAAGAATAACAGTATGTTGATGAATCCAAGTACGCACAACATTATCTGATATATCTTTGCCCACACTTTCGCAAAATGTATCATCGAATGCGAAAGATTGCATAGGTTCTAATCCAGAAGAATGATCGATATATCGCCAGTTGACGCCATTAAAATATTTACTCGCTAAATCCATCGTTATTGTAAGGCTTGCGCTGCTGTGATAATTGAAAGATTGTATACATCTTCAATTGAGCAGCCACGTGATAAGTCATTTACTGGAGAATTTAAACCTTGTAATACTGGACCAACTGCATCATATCCACCTAAACGTTGTGCAATTTTGTAACCAATATTACCAGCTTCTAAACTTGGGAATACAAAGACATTTGCATCACCTTGTAATTTAGCACCTGGCGCTTTTTTCTCAGCAACACCTGGTACAATCGCAGCATCAAATTGGAATTCGCCATCAATGATTGCTTCTAATTTTTCTTCTTCAGCTTTTTGTTGTGCTAATTTGACAGCTTCTTGAACTTTTGTCACGTCGTCTGATTTAGCAGACCCTTTTGTTGAAAAGCTTAACATTGCAACTTTTGGATCCATGCCAAAGCTTAATGCTGATTTTGCACTTTCTACTGCAATTTCTGCAAGTCCTTGTGAATCAAGTTCTGGATTGATTGCACAATCACCAAAGATGTATTGTACATCACCTTTAATCATAAAGAAGATACCTGATGTTCTTGATACACCTGGTTTCGTTTTGATGATTTGTAAAGCTGGACGCACAGTGTCTCCTGTTGAATGTGCTGCACCACTAACTAAACCATCTGCTTTACCAGCATAAACAAGCATTGTACCGAAGTAGTTCACATTGTTTAATAATTCTTGTGCTTGTTCTTCAGTCGCTTTACCTTTACGTCGTTCAACAAATGATTGAACTAATTCAGCTTTCAATTCACTTGTCGCAGGATTAATTAATTCAATATTAGAAATATCAAGATCAAGTTTTTGCGCTAAAGATTGAACCTTAGTCTCATCACCTAACACGATTGGTGTAACATAATCTGTTGCTTGTAATTGTGTTGCAGCTGTTAGAACACGTTCGTCCTCTCCTTCAGGTAATACGATTTTAACGTTTTTACCAGAAAGTTTGTCTTTTAATACATTTAATAAATCAGCCATAATGTCCTCCTGTAATATAAATCTTATTAATCATTCACGGTATAATTATACGCCATTTTATTTCATAATGCCACGTCACCAATTTGTAATCATAATTTTATCGTTACCCCTTTGCTTTATGATAAAATTTATAAAGAACTGATGATTTTTGAAAAGGAGCGATAAACATGAGTCAAGCAGCCGAAACATTAGATGGTTGGTATAGTCTACATTTATTTTATGCAGTTGATTGGGCATCATTACGTCTAGTTCCAAAGGACGAACGCGATGCACTTGTCACTGAATTTCAATCATTTTTAGAAAATACAGCAACTGTAAGATCATCAAAATCTGGTGATCAAGCTATTTATAATATAACTGGTCAAAAAGCAGATTTGTTATTATGGTTCTTACGTCCTGAAATGAAGTCTTTAAATCATATTGAAAATGAATTTAACAAATTGCGCATTGCTGACTTCTTAATCCCTACATATTCATATGTATCAGTCATTGAATTGAGCAATTATTTAGCTGGTAAATCTGATGAAGATCCATATGAGAACCCTCATATCAAAGCAAGATTATACCCAGAATTACCACATTCTGATTATATTTGTTTCTATCCAATGAACAAACGTCGTAATGAAACTTATAACTGGTACATGTTAACTATGGAAGAACGCCAAAAATTAATGTATGACCATGGTATGATTGGTAGAAAATATGCTGGCAAAATCAAACAATTTATTACTGGTTCTGTAGGGTTTGATGATTTCGAATGGGGCGTAACATTGTTCTCAGATGACGTATTACAATTCAAAAAAATTGTATACGAAATGCGCTTTGATGAAACAACAGCACGATACGGTGAATTCGGTAGTTTCTTTGTAGGACATCTTATTAACACAAACGAATTCGATCAATTCTTTGCGATTTCTTAATACATTGGTACGTTTATAAATTAATAAAAAAATTCCAAGCTTATCGGTTTAAGCTTGGAATTTTTCGTTTATCTTCAGTATATTCCCGTATACATAAGACGTGATTTGGTAAATAGTTGAAATCTGTATGTTTAAACTTATATATATGTGCTAATGTATTATCAATAACAAAGTACACTTTGCTCATAGCAAAGTGTACCCGAGTAGTCTTCCTTGGGAGAACTTTAACTACTATCACTACATATAAACGTTAACCTCAATAGAAATTATACAGTCGCTACTCTATACAATTTTTGTAATGGTTAACTAATATTATTTTAACCTATTTGAAATATTTGAAACATATTTTTGTCGAATTTTTTTCAATAATTTTTCCTTTTTATACTTCAAGAGAATTTTAACTACTAAAAATTCCGATGATTATTATTACAATAGTATCAAATATTAGTTTTTTAAAATCAATAACAACTTATCAAAAAGCTCATGTGGTTATTTTATAGTGTATAAACTATAATGAGTATTAAATTCTTATAAACAATGGTGATGAAATGGACATAAATTCAGAAGAATACAAACAAGAGGTACTTATCAAAGACGTTGTCATGCTTGCTGCTCGCATACTATTAGAATCTGGTGCAGAAGGTACGCGTGTAGAAGATACCATGACACGTATTGCAAAAAAACTTGGTTACAGTGAAAGTAACAGCTTTGTTACAAACACTGTCATCCAGTTTACGTTACATTCGGAATCGTTTCCTAGAATATTTAGAATTACCTCTCGAGATACAAACTTAATAAAAATTTCTCAAGCTAATAAAATTTCGCGTCAAATTACAAACAATGAAATTTCTTTAGCCGAAGCAAAAACGCAACTTGAAAAAATATATGTTGCTAAGCGTGACAGCAGTCTTCCCTTTAAAGGTTTTGCTGCAGCAATGATTGCAATGAGTTTCTTATATTTACAAGGTGGTAGATTGATTGATGTTTTAACTGCGATATTAGCAGGTAGTCTAGGATACCTAGTCACTGAGATTTTAGATCGCAAGTTACATGCACAGTTTATCCCAGAATTCATTGGTTCATTAGTTATTGGGATTATCGCCGTTATTGGACATACACTTATCCCAACAGGTGACTTGGCAACTATTATCATTGCGGCAGTCATGCCTATTGTTCCTGGTGTATTAATAACAAACGCAATACAAGATTTATTTGGTGGACACATGTTGATGTTCACAACGAAATCATTAGAAGCATTGGTTACTGCGTTTGGCATCGGTGCTGGCGTTGGTAGCGTATTAATTTTAGTATAGGAGTATCAGACTATGTTTTGGATCTTAAACTTTATCTTTAGCTTTTTAGCTTCAATGTTCTTCTGCGTCATTTTTGATGCACCTAGAAAATTATATCTATCATGTGGTTTCGTTGGTACATGTGGATGGATGGTTTACACCTTATTCTTCAACGGCTTTAATGTGCACACTATATACTCTAGTTTCTTTGGTAGTTTAGCATTAGGCTTGTTAAGTCATTATATGGCTCGTAAACAAAAAGAACCTGCCATCATTTTTATGGTAACGGGTATCATCCCATTAGTACCAGGTGGATTAGCTTACGATGCAACGAAAAATTTAGTATTATTAAATTTCAGTACAGCAATCAATACCATGCTAGAGGTTACACTTATTGCAGGAGCCATCGCATTAGGTTTATTATTCGCCGACCAAATTTCCAAATTAATTGTTTCTGGGTTCGTGAAATCTTTTAAACGATTATAAATATTGTTAGAAATGGCTCAGCCCAAACTCTTAGCAATTTTATATAAGGTTCAACTGCCTCGTCTTAAATGTCAATTTATAATACAAAAAAATCGCACGATACGCCTCCGAATGAAGAAGGTATATTGTGCGATTCTTTTATTATTTAGTTTTTTCTTTTTCAGGTTCTTCAATCATATCATCAACTTCATTTTCACTTCTATTTAAAATCAAGCGACTTAATTCATCATTATCCATATTTTTCAATTTAGGATATCGAATCACAAAGAATATTAAACCGATGATTAACCATCCAAGTAATGCAATATAAGACGGTGCAGTCAGTGCTGCAGGAGAACCTGGCACTAATAACAACGCTAAGAAAATGAATGATACAAATGAGCCGATAATAGCAAACGTTTTGTAAACCGGTGCATACGTATTACTTTGTTTGTTATAACTGAATAATTTCGCTGCAGACAAACATGTAATAAAGTAGGCAATGGATACACCAGTAGATGACATATCTACAATCCAAGTCAATGCAGTTCTTCCTAGCCAAGGTGCAATTAACGACACACCTACTAGGAATATGATTGCGACATATGGTGTTTTGTATTTACTATGTAATTTACTAAACACTGTTGGCATAATACCTGAACGTCCCATAGAAAATAACAAGCGACTTGAACTCATCAAGAATCCGTTTAAACCAGTAAATATACCCATCATAATTGCAATTGCTAATACACCTAATCCAATATAACCAAATGCTGTTTGTGTAACAGCACCTGTTAACCACAACTGCCCATTTAAACTTTGATGACTTGTTGATAACCAACCAGTGTATAAAATCATGACAACATAAGTTAATGATGCTGCTAATAAACTGTACACGATAAGCTTAAATGTCTTGTTTGGTGCAAAGTTAAACTCTTCTGCTGTTTGTGGAATATTATCAAATCCAACATATGCCCATGGTGCCACGGATACAATAACCACAATAGACACTAACCATCCTTTGCTAGGTTCAGCTAACGGTTGTAAATTTTCAAGTGCAAAATTATTACCAAAGAATGAACCAAAGAACATCAATAATACGACGATTACCATCGCCACACAGAAATAATATTGTAATGATCCAGATACACTTGCGCCACGAATCGTTACTAGCATGAATACAAGTAGTAATACGGTCGCAATAATGATTTCCGTAATATAAACGTCCCAGCCCGCAATGGTGTATAGTTTCCCATTATTTAAGACATCTGGCAATAAGAATTTAACTAGTAAACTGAATGCGGTCGCATTTAAAGCAACGACACAGACATAACCAAAAGTTAAAAACCATGATGAGAAGAAACTCACATATCTGCCGAAACTTAAGAAACTAAAGGCAAACGCGCCCCCTGATACTGGAAATCTCTCTACTAATGCGCCATAACTAACCGCAATTAATATCATTAATAATGCACCAATAACAATACCAATTGATGCTGCAATCGGACCTGACTGCTTAATCCAGTCTCCTGGTAAGATGAATGCGCCCCATCCGATACATGAACCATATGCAATCGCCCATACAAACTTTTCAGATAGGTTTTGTTTTAAATCGCCTCTATCTATTTGCTTATTCTTTTTTTCCATAAATAAAAACTCACCTCGAAGGTATTCTATACCCAAAAGATGAGTTTGTAACTCTTTTTCTTGATTATTTTTATTAAAAATTTAATGTTTAGTTACATAGGTAATCTAAAGTTTTAAAATTTAACCAGCAAATTTGAATGTCGCAATGATTAACATTATCCATCCAATGATGAACAATACGCCACCAATTGGCGTAATCGCACCTAAAACTTTAATTTGAGTTAATACTAAAATATATAATGATCCACTAAAGAAAATAATACCAGCAAATATTAACCAGCCAGCCCAGTTAACATTGATTGAAGTTGTACCACTAATTACACCTATAATTAATAATGCTAAGCCATGGTACATTTGATACGTCGTTGCTTTTTCCCATACTGATAAATAGTGATCACTTATTTTTCCTTGTAAACCATGCGCACCAAATGCACCTGTTCCGACAGCCATCATCGCGTTTAATGCACCTAAAATAATAAATAATTTCATTGCTACCTCTCCTTATATAATTCAGTATTAATAAATGTTTAAATCCGAACACTCGAATAAAAGTATATGCGTTTTGATTATTAACCTACATACTTAATAAGCTATTAAGTAATTATGTTTCATTGTTGCTTTTTAAAAATCAAATATGGATTCACCATTGCCAATGTCATCATCTGTCGCTAATCTTTGTTGTTGATTTGAAGGTTTTGAATATGACTTATGATGATGTGCTGAATGCGTATTTACTTTACCACCCATCGCTTCAATTTCAGCAGCTGTCACTTGATGAGTTGGCTGCGTTATTTGTGATTGTGGCATTTGATTATGGTTAGCAATACGACGATTCATTTGTTGTTCACCAATATGTGGTGTATTTGATGTTGAAGCATATAAAGATGTTAATATATGTATGGCATACATATGTTTTTCAAAGTCATGGTCATGCTGTGCCTGCTCTGCTTGTACTAATTCTTGCTCAATTCGTGCTATTAAAGTTTCTCTATTCAACATCTACGCCTCACTTTCACACCAATTAATTGGTGATTTTCCTACTGACTCTAAATAGGCATTCGCTTTGGAATACGGTTTTGATCCAAAGAATCCTCTATATGCAGACAGTGGACTAGGATGCACTGATTTTATAATACAATGTTTAGATGTATCGATAAGCTTTATTTTTTGCTGTGCAGGTTTCCCCCACAAAATAAAGACAACATGTTCTTTATAATCAGACACTGCTTTAATAATTTCATCAGTAAATGTTTCCCAACCAATATCACGATGAGAATTTGCTTCACCCTGTCTTACGGTTAAAACTGTATTCAATAACAAGACGCCTTCTCTTGCCCAATCTTGTAAATGCGGTGTTTGTCTAACGCATCCAATATCATCTGCTAATTCTTTATACATATTACGTAAAGATGGAGGGAATTTTGCGTTAGGTTGCACTGAAAATGCTAATCCATGTGCTTGGTTTGGACCATGATACGGGTCTTGTCCTAATATAACAACTTTGATATTTTCAAACGGTGTTAAATCAAACGCTTGATATATATTTTCCCTATCAGGGTATACGATTGCAGTCGAATATTCTTTTTCTAAAAAATCATGCATAGCTTTAAAGTCATGTTTCGTTGTTATGTCATGAAAAATTTGCGACCATTCCATTCAATCTCACCTCAGGACATATTTTAACATATCACACTTATCTAAAGTGAACGACATTTTCAAAAGTTACAATAGTATGAATGATTCATTTCAACAATCATCAAATATTGAATGCTTAATATTTTTCAATTAGGTTAAAAATGATATGATGAATACAATATTATTATGTAGGAGTGAAGCTCAATGGCTTTAAAGAAAGTTTTAACAATTGCCGGTTCTGACACAAGTGCTGGCGCAGGTATGCAAGCAGATTTGAAAACGTTCCAAGAATTAGATACGTATGGCATGGTCGCTTTAACTGCCATCGTTACTATGGATAAAGATACATGGTCACACGATGTCACACCATTACCTATGGACGTATTTGAAAAGCAACTTGAAACGGCTTTATCAATCGGACCTGATGCTATTAAAACAGGTATGTTAGGTACTGAGGAGATAATCAAACGTGCTGGAGAAGTATATGAGGCATCTAATGCACAATATTTTGTAGTAGATCCTGTCATGGTTTGTAAAGGCGAAGATGAAGTGCTTAATCCTGGAAATACTGAGGCGATGATTAAATATTTACTACCTAAAGCAACGGTAGTGACACCAAACTTATTTGAAGCGGGTCAATTATCAGGATTAGGTAAATTAAATTCAATTGAAGATATGAAAAAGGCTGCAACAATTATCTTTGATAAAGGCGCACAGCATGTCATCATTAAAGGTGGCAAAGCTTTAGATCAAGATAAATCGTATGACTTATACTATGATGGTCAAACATTTTATCAACTAACAACAGACATGTTCCAACAAAGTTATAACCATGGTGCTGGTTGTACATTTGCTGCGGCAACAACTGCATATTTAGCTAACGGTAAGTCACCGAAAGAAGCTGTGATTAGCGCGAAAGCTTTCGTCGCTTCTGCTATTAAAAACGGTTGGAAAATGAATGATTTTGTTGGTCCTGTGGATCACGGTGCATACAACCGTATTGAACATATCGATGTTGAAGTAACAGAGGTTTAACGATTAGGCGGTTCATCTATAAATCAACATTATTAGCCACACCACTTAAATTGGGTATGAACTCAATTTACGTGATGTGGTTATTTTTCTATAATCATCATACTCTGAATATAATTTAAATTTGAAAGTTACATATAAGCGTTATTAGCTTTTATTGAAAATTTCATACATATCGAACAATACATACAAATATTTCCTATACATCTACATCTATGACTAAATAACCCTTTATTTTCAAGATGAACTTAAACTCATCTATATGCTCAATACCTCTATCATTATCATTCTTTTGCGATAGATTCCTCTCTAATCATATATGTTATATTTCCCAAATGACTGCCAGGCGACTCAATAAATATATATTTATTTAGAACTTTTATACATAAATAGTCTTAGTAAATCATACGTTCTATGTCTGATAAAAAGTTGATACTTAAGGTTGATGTCACACATAAAAATGTTATTTATAATATAACCATAGAGTAGCAAAGGAGGTAATATAGGTTATGATTATTTATCGACAGTATCACCATGAAGGCGCACCAGTTTATGAAATTATAACCAAAACGTTTCAGCATGTTTCAATTAAATGTGACGATTCATTTAGTGATACTGAAATATTCAAATTGCTCTCTTTATTACAAGACGATATAGATCATATGAAAGTTAGTTAAATTGACTAATCGTTCCAATAATCCAGAATTTATTAAACATTGATATAGTTGTTATTATTATTTTAGATTAATGCATCCCCGTGCAAAGAAAGAAACGTAACCTATATTCATCTCTGTTCCCAATAATAATAACAATACATAACTGATATTAGCTGTCCTTTCATCTCCTAATTAATATGCGTTCATGCAGCTAATATCGGTTATTTTTTTGTGCTCAAAGAAATTTTTATTTTAATCTCTCCATCGTCATTAATTGCTATAATTTCGTGTTCGTGTTGTTCAATGAATTCGATATTTTCATTTATTAAAATAGGTTTAACGTAGTTAATTTGACACTGGTTTGTCTCTAATGACATAGCCATCAGCATCATTTGACTCACTAATT
The DNA here is from genome assembly GCF_001838845.1 of Staphylococcus sp. HMSC36A10. Lineage (NCBI taxonomy): Bacteria > Bacillati > Bacillota > Bacilli > Caryophanales > Staphylococcaceae > Staphylococcus > Staphylococcus sp. HMSC36A10. The sequence continues at coordinate 14,134 of NZ_KV839126.1, read as the reverse complement.
GTCCTGGCACAATCTCATTATGTATTGGATTATCATCATTTACGAGCGCCAAATATTCATTTATCCATATCTCATTAAACTTCATCTCTACTTCATCGCCTTAATAAAAGTTTGTGTAACCGTTATGACATGTTGATCATTTTTAGTTAATGTTAAAGCCATTGTATAACGTGTGATATTGCGAGTCTGTCGGCATTCAATATCTTCTAAATGCCCTACATATATTGTGTCTACTTCTATCTTTTGAGTTTGATTAATTGCTGATTTTGTTAAAATCAGTTCGCTATTTGCATATTTTTTAAATAAATCAAATTTTGGCCATAATGACGCACACATTAATGGTGGTACTTCTTTTCTATAAGGTTGGTTAAAACACTGATAATATGCAGCCACACTATCCTTAGAAAATGACACATTTAATCGCTGGTTAGAATCGAGTAAATAATGCTGCATTTCCTAGACCTCCCCCTATCCCCATAGATGCAATCATAGTCTCTTTGTCAAACATATAAAATAATCGAGTCACTAATTGGGCACCGCTTGCACCGTATGGATGACCTGATGCTAATGCACCACCCCATATATTTAATTGCGTATTTGAAATATTTAAAGCTTGTTGGCAGGCAACTACCTGTGCACTGAACGCTTCGTTAATTTCAATGACTTCAATATTTTCTATCGTTAATTGATTTCTTTTTAGTAAGTTGGAAATGGCTGGTACTGGACCAATGCCAGGAAAATTAGAATCAACACCTACCGTAACACCATCTTTAAATAATAAACCATGCTCGAAACCTAATTCGTATGCCATATCTTTTTCCATAATAAGCAATAAAACTGCACCATCATTTTTCATACAACTATTCGCAGCGGTAACGGTCCCACCTTTGATCACGGGCTTAAATCGGCCAAAGTTATCTTTCGGAATATGTGATTTTAGACTTTCATCAGTGTTGAATATTTCTCCTTTAACGGTTATAGGTAATATTTCCTGAGAAATATTTCCATTCTTTACATTTTCCGCTGTCAATTGATGACTTCGATAAGCAAATTCATCTTGTAATTCTCTTGAAACATCATACATCTTGGCCACATTTTCAGCACCTTGAATCATTGATGGGTCGCTCATTTCAGGTGCAAATGATGCACGCTCATAAAACTCAGGTAATGCTGTTTCGTACACAGAATGCGGTCGTTTGATTTTCCAAGGTGCTCGACTTGTACTTTCAACACCACCTGCAATATATACCTTGCCAGCTCCGGCTTGGATCATGCGACATGCATATTGAACACTTTCAAGTCCAGACCCACATTGCCGATCGATTGTGACGCCAGGTATTGAATCTTTAAGCCCCGCTTCAAGCAATGCTTTTCTTGCAATATTGCCACCATTCCCAACAACATTACCTAAAACTACATCATCTATTTTAGATATTACCTCTGGATACTTCTCTTTAAAATGTTGGAATAAAGGTTTAAGCAATTGTTCTGGCTCTAAATGTTTTAAAGTGCCACCATATTTCCCAAATGCAGTTCGTTTAGCTGCAACTATGACTGCTTGATTCATATTATAATTCACCTCTCAAATACATCGACATCATTTTTTCTCTAGCAATTTTACCACTTGCAGTGTAATACATCTTTTCTACATGATGAATCATCGATGGAATTTCATAGCGTTTCACTTTCTTTTTTAAAAATTGTTTTACATTTTTATGTGTAAGTGTCACATCACCAGAATAAAGCAATACGCCTATTTGACCAAAACGCTCATTTGGAATACCGATGATAATTGCTTCATCAATGCTCGAAGATTGCGTTAAAAGGCGTTCAACATGTGCTGGATATATATTTTGACCACCAATAATTAACATATCCTGTTGACGTCCCGTTAAATATAAATACTGCTCTTTTACATAGCCATTATCATTAGTAACAAACCATTCATCATTATTTATACATTGTTCACTTACATAGCCACTAAACATCATATTACTTTTTATACAAATAGTTCCTATACCATTGTGATCGTGATTCGTTGTTTTCAATTCCACATTTGGAAATAGCACACCTACTGATTCAACTGGTGCTTGCTGATTCAAGTTATAGCTGATAAAACTGGTTTCCGATGTACCAAAAAATTCAATCAAATTTATGTCATTTGCTTGATTTTTTATCTTTTTAAAAATAGAAGAATGCAGCTTATCTCCACTGCTAAAAAATGATTGGATTGTATGTTCATTGTTGTAAACTAACAATAATGATTTAATCATCGTTGGAACAAGAAACATAGCAACTTTGTATGATGATATTTTATGACATTGATTAAGTAACTTTTCAGGATGAAAAGTGGTCTGTCCTATAAAAGTACGACCGGAACTTAAAGCAAACAATAACGCATATAATGTTAACGAGTGCGATAGTGGTCCAGGGGCTGCTATTGCATTTTCATTTTTTAACATCAACATTTCATTAACTTCAAAAGAAGCCAACCATGAATCTTCATCACGATAATATGCTTTTGGCAGTCCAGTTGTCCCTGAAGTAAAACCAATATGTAATAAATTGGGGTAGTGCTGTAATTGCGTTGAATCAATAAACATCGGTGAGTCTATATTCTGCATGAGACCTGTATCTCCAATTACATCTTTAATACCATATTTTTCAATCAATTGACGATGTATAGTACTTTGCCATTTACCTTCCATCATCATAGGCACTTTATGTAAACGATGCAAAGCTAAATAACAAATAATACTTTGCACCGGTGATTTCATATTAATAGCAACGACAGGGTTAAGTGAATATTTCTGCAAAGATTCAACTGCGCTAGTGATGCGGGCATTTAGTTGACTATATGTAATTGTTTCATCATCGATATGTAATGCTATGTCATTAGGTTTATTTTGAGTATGTGTTTTCAACTGTTCTAAAATTACGTTCATCAATATCCCTCGCTCAATGTAAACTTTAAAATACATATTGTTAACATTATATAATGAATAAGTATTTTTATCAGGTAAACCTGCCTATTATAAAAATCAAACTTAAGCCCTAGATAAATTTGATACTGTAGTACCATGTTTTTTATTAGATAAGACGTTACTATATGTATATAGAGAAAAGAAGTTATCGCAATCGCAATAACTGACACAAATAAGTCACCCAATCTATTTAAGTTTGTGTTCTCTATAATAATATTGAAGGTTAGAGTCTCAATATTAATTGCGTTGGACAAAATACTCTAAGACATATTTACATCCTAACATTTCAATAGCAAGAGAATTTTAAGTATTCAAAGCTAAACATATGCTTTAAGTCCCCTCTTTCCCCCATTGCGATAATCATTGCAGTGGGGGTTTATGTATATACAAAAACTTTATTACGGCTAATTACAGTTCTCAATTTAAAAAGCACTTTAAAGTTAGCAGAACCTACTAGCTTTAAAGTGCTTATATACGATTGATTTATACTTTTTATTAAAATCTCTAATTCTTACGTTCTTTAACCCACCATAATGCTTCTTTTGGATGTTCTGCATAATAAGCTCTATCTTGCTCGTTATCTACATTTGGATACGAACCTTTTAGAGATTTTCCTGCTGTACTTAAATGTAAGAATGTAATAACTAAAAAGCCAATAACACTGATTGCTGTTAAATAATACGCAGGTGCTAATGGATCTCCAGTTTTCGTAACTAACCATGTTGCAACTAATGGCGTCGTACCACCAAATATCGAAACAGAGATATTAAATGTTACTGATAAAGTTCGATATCTTATATGACTGTAAAACATCGTTGGTAACGACCCTGGCATTGTCGCTTCGTAAGTTGATAAGAAAAATCCTAATATAAATATACCGATTACTATTACAACAAATGATTGTGAATGTAATAACATAAATGCGATGATACTGAATAATGTTAGCCCACCAGTACCAATTAGAAATACTTTCTTTTCACCTATTTTATCCGCTAACTTACCAAACATTAATGCTAATGGAATCATTATTGCCATGACACAAGTAATTAATACACTTGTTGTCGTTGCATCTAATTTAATAACTTGTTCTAAATAGGTTGGTAAATATGCAGTTACCATATAGTTTGTAACATTGAAGAATACAACAGCTACAAAACATACAAATATATCTTTGTAATAAAATCTGATGATTTGTAAAAAGTTAATGTTATCTCTTTCTGGTTGTGTTGCAACATCATTTTCGAAAACTGGTGATTCTTCCAGCTTACGACGTAAATATAAGCCGAATAATCCTAGGAATAAACCGAGTAAGAATGGGATTCTCCAACCAAATGATGCCATTTGTTCATCTGTTAAAAAGAATGTTAATACAGCAATCATAATTGAAGCAGCTATGTAACCTGATAATGTCCCAATTTCTAGTCCACTACCTAATGAGTTACGACGCTTATCTGGAGATGATTCGGCAACATATGTCATTGCCCCCGCATACTCTCCACCTGTTGAAAACCCTTGTAGTACTCTTGCAAGCAATAATAGTATTGGTGCCCAAAGTCCAATTTGATCATAGCTTGGCAATAATCCAATGGTTAATGTTGAAAATGCCATTAAAATAATTGTAGATGTTAATACAACTTTACGTCCATATTTGTCACCAATAATACCAAATACGACACCACCAATTGGTCTTAATAAAAACGCAATGGCTAATGCTGCGAAAGTCAACATTTGTCGAATGTCTGCATTCTCTACTGGAGAGAAGAAGTTCGCTCCAATGTACGCAGTTGTATATGCATAGACACCAAAATCGAACCATTCCATTGCATTACCGATACCGGTTGCAACAACGGTTTTTTTAGCTTTCTTTGCATCCACCATGTTAATATTCTCTTTATTAAAATCCATGAATTCATACACTCCCTCTTGTATGTTTCATAATTATACGGAGTTAATTAGTTTTGTCAAATTTATAAGAATTTAAACTTTTATATAAATACAAAAGTATGTTTGTTCAAAAATTTCGCTTTATCGAATTAAATTCAATGATTTTATACCCTCATACATTTGAATTAAACAATAATAATTCTTAAATCATCGAACGATTAACTTTTTGGAATTATAACTAAAAATAGCGATAGCACACAACTTCATGTAAGTGATATGCTATCGCCATTTTCGACATCGTATTTAAATGTTTATACTCAATTTACTTCAATAACTTTGTCATTACTTTAATTTATTTTTACAAAAATAAATGATCAACGAGTCAGACATTACTCTTTAAAAATTCATAATGTTTAATAAATATTTATTTTAAATTCCTAATCTAAAGCGAAATATTTCTAAGTATAATCTAATATTTATGAATATGCATTTTAACCATGGTATTCTCTGTTTTAACAAGTTTTATAATACGGTATTAATTTCTGATGGATCATTAATAATAAAATCCGGATTTGAATGAAGTAATGACCTTGCATCATGTGCACCCCAAGTGACAGCTGCAGATTGCATACCAGCACGTTGTGCCATCTCAACATCAAACGTTGAATCACCAATATAAACCGTTTGTTGGCTATTTAAATTGTAGCGTTGCACAATTGTGTGTATGCCTTCAGGATTTGGTTTATATGCACTTACTTGATCGGATCCAACAGATTCGGTAATCAAGTGATTTAATCCAATAGCCGATAAATTTCTTTCTAATACATCACTCTTCTTACTAGACACCACGAAAAGTTTTTTCCCTTGGTTATACAAACTTGTAATGGCTTCAGTTATACCCGCAAATTCATAAATATAGTCCTTTTCAATAGATTGATATGTATGTCTAAATGTATCGATTAACTTTGCTAATGCTGCTTCATCTAATGGTCGGTCTGCTAATTTTAAAAATGACTCTTCAATAGGTATTCCCATATAATGCGTTATTTCTTTAGATGATGGTTCCGTTAAGCCACATGCTTTAAATGCACTTTGTGTTGCTACTTCACCACATTTTTTCGTGTCTGCCAACGTACCATCAAAATCAAAAATATAATTGTCAAACTTCAATATTAACACCCCTATTCGTTTATTATTGATATTATACTATAATTTATTATTTAAATAAAAAAATAATCGATAATATTTCTGCCTAGGCCTCATATTATCGACTATCTTTGTTTTATTCTAAATTAGCATGATTTTGTTGCATCGTTTGTTCCGTTACATTCATTTCAGTCATCAATCCCATTACAACACTATCTAAAAATAATTGAGATGCTTGTTCAAACAAACTTCCTAATGGTTGTGCCGAGCCTTGTTCATCATATTTTGTACCTGCAGGCAAAACGATGTTCGTCCCAGCTAGATTGCCTATTGCAGAATCTTTATTTGTAGTAATTAATACAATGTCAGCACCTACTGATTTTGCTTTGTCTGCTAATAATCTTAAATGTTCCGTGGAACCTGAACCAGAGATAATTACAAATACATCATTCGACTTAATCGCAGGTGTCGTTGATTCTCCAACAACATGTGCCTGTTTGCCGAGCTGATTTAAGCGCATTGCAAAGCTATTCGCCACGAATCCTGAACGTCCTTTGCCAGCTACAAATATATGTTTAGCATGTAGTATTTTGGACGCAAACGTTGAAAATTCATCCGCTTCAACATGTGACAAAGTCATCTTTAATTCATCTAGAATTAATTGATAGTCACTAAATTCAGCCATATTACTTACCTTCGATTGCAGCGCGACATTGTTTTGCAGCTTCTACTGGATCATCTGCATTTGCGATTCCGCCACCAACAATAACAAGATCAGGATTTTCAGCGACAATTTCTTTAATTGTATCTGGTTTAATTCCACCTGCTACTGCAACTTTAGAATTTTTAATAACAGATTTAACGGTTCTTAAACTTTCTAATGGTGATTGCCCTTCTGCTTGTAAATCATAACCAGTGTGTACTGCAATATAATCAGCACCCATTTCATCTAGTTCTTTTGCACGTTTTTCTAAATCTTGAACAGCAATCATATCAACTAGTAATTGTTTATTATTTTTATGAGCTTCTTCAATAGCTGCTTTAATTGATGCATCTTCTGCAACACCTAGTATTGTAATTACATCCGCGTCAAATTTAATTGCTTGGCTAACTTCATAATCAGCTGCATCCATAATTTTCATGTCTGCTAATACTTTTACATTACTAATGTTGTCTGCCATATGTTTAACTGCTGGTAAACCTTCGTTGTAAATGATTGGCGTACCGATTTCTACGATATCTACATAATCTTTTACTTTATTTGCTAACTCAGCCGCGTCTTCTTTGTTTAATAAATCAATTGCTAATTGTAATTCCACTAAAAATCATCCTTCCAATGCTTTTTATCTTTCTATTGGAACCTTTCCCGAGGCATTTCTTAATTAAACATTGCAATCAATCCATTTCATCGACATGAATTTTCGCAACATTTTTCGGGCAAGCTTCGTCGTCTAAATATATCTCAACATTCGGGTGTTTGTGAAGTAATGTGGCTGGAACATCAACAGAAATTTCCTGATTTAATAAATGTGTAATAGCAGCACGTTTCTTTTCACCAAATGCGAGTAAAATGACACGTTTAGCTTGAAGAATATTAGCTAGTCCCATCGAAATGGCTTGCTTTGGAACATCATCTTCGTTTTCAAAATATCGACTATTAGCCTTAATAGTACTTTCAGTCAAATCAACGATATGAGTAACGCTATCAAACTGCGTACCAGGTTCATTAAATCCAATATGACCATTTTCTCCAATACCTAAAATTTGAATATCACGTTGACCTTGTTGTTCTAAAACGTCATTATATTTTGACGCTTCCGCATTCATATCATCGGCATCTCCATTTGGAATATGAATGTTCTTTCTATTAAAATAAGGATATTGTTTGAAAAGCATGTCATCCATATAATAGTGATAACTTTGCGGATGTGATGCGGTTAAACCTACATATTCGTCTAAATTAAACGTGGATACATTGTCTACGTTTAACTGATTTTTATTTAATAACTTAACAAGTTGTTCATACAAATCTGTCATTGTACCACCAGTTGCTAAACCAAGTTTACAGTGCTGATTAAATGCCATCTCTTTATATAACTCACATGCAACATAGAATGATGCTTGTTTTTTCGATCCTAAGTTTAATACTTTCATTGTTTACATGCCTCCACAAATTTAATACATTTTAAAAACTTATGAATTCATTCATACACCATTAATATAGCATCATTTTTAATGTTTAACACTTTTCAAATTCCAACAAATTTTTGATTTTTAAAAGTAAAAAACTAATGCTGTATGATTGCGTAATCCTGAGTAATTACCCTTCATGAAAATTAATTTATAAATAATTGAGCAATCGTATACAATTATTGAATAGTTTTTAGTAAAATAGAAAGATAAACACATTGATAGTGTAAGGAGTGAACGTGTTGGAACCAATTAAAGAACAAGAAGTTATAGATTTACTTGCTTCTTTTGAACATAAACCTGTGTATCTGCATGTTGAAACGACAAATGGGGCCTATGCGAACCATTTCGATCAACGTGTTTTTAATGCTGGTACATTTTTAAGAAACATACAAGTAACATATACGCATGCACAACTAAAAGGTGGTAATAAAGAACCTTATCGCATTGGTCTTAAACTATCAAATGGTGGTTGGGTTTATGTACAAGGTCTAACGCATTTTGAGGTCAATGAACATGATGAATTTTTAATTGCAGGTTTTAATTACGAAGGTCAACTCGCTGCAGCACTTCAAATTAGTGAGCGACCATTTAATTTATAGAGGAGGCATCAACATGACTGACGAAAGACATGTATTAGTAATATTTCCACATCCTGATGATGAAACCTTCTCATCTGCAGGCACATTAGCAAGTTATATCCAAAAAGGCATACCTGTAACATATGCATGTTTAACCCTAGGACAAATGGGCAGAAATTTAGGTAATCCCCCATTTGCAACGCGCGAATCATTACCAAGTATTCGTGAGCGTGAACTAGAAGAAGCTTGTAAAGTTATTGGTATTACTGATTTAAGAAAAATGGGTTTACGTGACAAAACTGTCGAATTTGAACCCTACGAACATATAGATGGTATGATTAAATCTTTAATCGATGATACAAATCCATCATTGATTATTTCATTTTATCCTGGATATGCAGTACATCCTGATCACGAAGCAACAGCAGACGCTGTAATTCGAACGGTTGAACGCATGCCTAAAGAAGAACGCCCTCGTTTAACTTTAGTTGCGTTCAGTAATGATGCAACCGAAGCTCTTGGAGAACCTGATATTCAAAATGATATTACAGATTTTAAAGAACTTAAAATTAAGGCATTTGAAGCACATGCTTCTCAAACAGGTCCATTTTTAAAACAATTAGCAAGTCCTGAAATCGATGGTAAACAACACAGCTTTTTAACAGTCGAACCATATTGGACATATCACTTTAAATCTTAACGGAGGAAAAAAATGACTGAATTTGATTTATCGACACGAGAAGGTCGTTGGAAACACTTTGGTTCCGTAGATCCTATTGAAGGCACGAAACCTACTACTAAGAACGAAATGACAGATTTACAAAGTACACATAAAGATTTTTTATTTGAAATAGAAGAAGTTGGTATTAAAAACTTAGTGTACCCTGTACTTGTTGACCAGTATCAAACAGCTGGCACATTTAGTTTTTCAACAAGTTTAACAAAAGACGAAAAAGGTATTAATATGAGCCGTATAATTGAAAGTGTTGAAAAGCACTATAATAATGGTATTGAACTTGAATTTAATACACTTTATCAGGTGTTACGCACTTTACAAACGAATATGAAACAAAATGCGGCAGGCGTTGATGTTTCTGGGAAATGGTTCTTTGATCGCTATAGTCCAACCACAAATATTAAAGCAGTTGGTAATGCCGATGTCACTTATGGATTAGCAATTGACGGTGATAAAGTTACACGTAAAGAACTTACTATTGAAGCAACTGTCACAACGCTATGCCCTTGTTCAAAAGAAATAAGTGAGTATTCAGCGCACAACCAACGTGGTGTTGTCACTGTTAAAACATATATTAATAAAGATCAAGACATAGTTGATGACTATAAAAATAAAATTTTAGATGCAATGGAAGCTAATGCAAGTTCAATTCTATACCCTATTTTAAAACGTCCTGATGAAAAACGTGTGACAGAGCGTGCATATGAAAATCCACGTTTTGTCGAAGACTTAATTCGTTTAATTGCCGCGGACTTAGTTGAATTTGATTGGTTAGACGGTTTCGATATCGAATGTCGTAATGAAGAGTCTATCCATCAACATGATGCTTTCGCTAAATTAAAGTATCGCAAATAATATCATATGATTAATTCAAACGCGTAACATTAGTTGCGCGTTTTTATTATACCTTCTAGAGTTGTATATCTCTTTTATAAATCTTCTCATTTGATGTGCTTGAGTCATAAATCAATATCCTAAGCTCTACAATGATATATTGGTCGTAGTTGATTGAATAACTACTATCATTATAAATATCAAAATTTGTTGTTTTATAAATAAACACATCTTCCAGTTAAAAGAAGTAATTAAATATTATGTGATATAATTATAAAAAATAGATATAAGTGGTGTTGTAAATGAATTATTTTGTAGGTAATAGTTTAGGTGTTAATTTAACTGGGATAGAGAAAGCAATTATTAATCGTTTAAATTTATTTAAAGAAATGGGAAGACCAGCGCAATGTGTATTTCTGTCATGGAATAGATATTTATATAGAAATGCCCAAAATTATATTACTAGTTCTGACTATATTAATATGTATGATTTCTTCCAAGAAGCAACATATTTAGAACGCAATGAACCATTTGACTGGTTGTCGTATTGGACTGATGAATGTCATTATACTTTAAAACATGTTGAAAATAGTCATGACTTTAGAATATATGATCAAGAGCGTTTCTTAATGTATGCCCATTTTCAAGATCCTAAATATCGTATATTAGATTATGTAAATCATTTTGATAGTCAAAGACGAAAAGTAAAACGTGATTTTTATGATGTGCGTGGCTTTTTAAGTTGTAGTAGGATTCTTGTTGATAAACAACAAACATTATGTGAATTTTTTCTATAATCCAGAAGGTGACACAAAATTAGAAAAGTATTTTTCTTACAAGGATGGCAAACCAGAAGTACAAAAAATTATTGTTTACTATGCTAACAAACAATATTTCTTTAATAATGAAACGGAATTAGGCGCATTTTTCATTAAACAACTATATCAACATGGGGATTTATTTTTCAGTGACCGTAATGTGTACACAGCACCTATTTTCAACTTAACGCCTGAGTCAATCCCAGTAGTAGCTGTGCTTCACAGTACACACATTAAAAATATTGATGCATTAGATTCATCGCCATTTAAAAATGTATATAAAGCGATGTTTGAAAATTTATCTCGATATCGTGCAATTATCGTTTCTACTGAGCAGCAAAAATTAGATGTTGAAAAACGTATTAACCATACTATTCCAGTTGTTAATATTCCTGTCGGCTATAGTGAAACAATTGATACACCAGTCCAAACATTAGATCAGCGCAGTGTTAAATTAATTTCCGTTGCTCGTTATTCACCTGAAAAACAATTACATCAACAAATTGAATTAATTAAACGCTTAGTATCGTATGTCCCAAAAATAGAGCTTCATATGTATGGTTTTGGTTCTGAAAGTAAAAAATTAAATGAATTGATACAAAAATATGGATTGGAAAATCATGTTTACTTACGCGGCTTTTTAAGCAATCTAGACCAAGAATATAGCGATGCCTATTTGAGTTTAATAACAAGTAACATGGAAGGTTTCTCTTTAGCGCTACTTGAATCTTTAGCACATGGTGTTCCAGTTATTAGTTATGATATTAAATATGGACCTAACGAATTAATTACGCCTGATTTCAATGGTTATTTAATTACTAAAAATGATGAAGATGCCCTATTTGATAAAGTAAAATATGTGATTGATCATCCTGAAGTACAGCAACGACTGTCAAAAGGTAGTTTGGCAAAAGCGCAACAATATAGTAAAGCGTCGTTAATTAAACAATGGGACCAATTTGTTCGTCTTATATAAATGTACTTCACCTTTATTTTTATAAAAAAAAAGCGTTTTCCTATGTCATTTAACTAAACATGTAAGTTCGTATGAACGTTGTTTGTTAAATAGATGATTCTAGGAAAATGCTTTTTTCTTTTGACTTAGTTTAAAATATTTTGCCACTTTGTACTGATAGTAGTTGCATTGTACTGTTGTGCAGATTCTATGCTATTAATCGAAAACTGTTGCAATTTTTGAGTATTATTTAGTAATTGGTCGACCTTTTCAACCATTTGATTGATGTCACCTTGAGGTACTAAATAGCCATTAAATCCATCTTGAATCAGTTCTGATGGACCATAATCTACATCATAACTGATCACTGGTGTACCTACTGAAAGCGACTCTAAAATTGCTAAGCCAAAACCTTCCATTTTACTTGTCGATAACATCAGTTCTGCTTTAGCAATCTCTTCATTAATATGCGTCTTAAAACCATGAAATTTTACATGTTCCGATAAATGATAATCTTCTACAAGTTGTCGATATTCTGACAAACCATTTCCATGTCCATAAATATTCAATTGAATATTGGGATGTTTTGTTACTAATTGCTTGATTACTTCAATTTGATGTTTAATTTGTTTATTTTCAACGAGGCGAGCAATTGATATGATATGATTTTTCTCCTTTTGATTGATGTCAAATTGATACTTTAAATTTGCCACGTAGCCAACCGGAATATTGATAACTGGTATTTTATTTTCAATATATTGTGAAATATCTTGGCATTGCTTTTCTGTTGATACAACAATCGCTTTATAACGTGTTAAATTATTAAACACTGTTTTATAAAAACTTTTTATACCATTACCGGTGTCGGCTAAATGTGTACTGTGGAGCACAACAATAACTGGAATACTTTGATTTAATCCCGCTATAACATTTCCTAATTCATGAGGACGATCTAATATGATTTGATCATTATTTTTACATAATTGATGGAGAAAATATTGAACTAATTCATCTTCTGTATCAAAAAATTGTTGATGCTGGTCTTCATTTAAGATAACCTTTGTGAGCGTGTTTTTCCCTTTTATATCGTCGAAATATTTTTGGATGACGATTTCCCCATTAGGTGTATAGTAATTTTCGAGTACAATCCGTTGTCCTTCACCTAAAATTCGAGAACAACTTAAAAAGCCTCTTCCATCATACAATTCGCGTTTTACTTTTCTTCTTTTATGATCAAAATAATTCACATAGTTTAAATGATGATACTGTTTATCTAAAAAATGTGCATACATTACAAATTGCTCTTCATCATATATTCTGACATCATTTGAATTTTCCACAAATTTCAATGTGTACCTACATGATTTTTCCCAATACTGTATCCAGTTAACTTGCTTTGTCTTTTTATAATTGATTGCTTTTTGAAAATAGTCATACATTGTAAATACATCATTTTCAATCTGATGTTGCTTCGCATATGTGTATGAATAAGGATTCCATTTAACATATACACATTTTGAAGATATGCCGTGTTGTTTGAACAACTTCAATCTATTTATTTGCGCTTTTTCTACACCTGTAATTTTACTTTCTAAAATTGTTCCTAAAATGTAATTCATATTATCGCCTCATATAAGTTTTATTCCGTATCTTTATTGTTTATTTTATATGAAAAATACATCTATTGCATGTGTAATCATAAAAAAACCAGGCCACAAGGACCTGGGTCATATTGTATTATTTGTTTTGTTTTTTGCGACGACCGAATAACAATAATGAACCTAATGCTGCAAATAATCCGCCAAATAACGTTGCGTTATTTGAGCCATTATTTTCACTACCTGTTTCTGGTAATGCTTTCGCTTTATTGTGATGGTCTTTAGTAGTACTCATTGGTTTAACAGGTGTATGTTTTCCTGCATCCGAGTCCGAATCGCTGTCGGAGTCTGAATCACTGTCTGAGTCTGAATCACTATCCGAGTCTGAGTCGCTATCTGAGTCTGAAT
>NZ_KV839125.1:0-2686 GCF_001838845.1 Staphylococcus sp. HMSC36A10 | reverse complement strand
CAAAGATTTAGTGAAAGCTAAAGAAGATGCGAAAAATGAAATAAAAGCCTTAGCTAATGCGAAGCGTGATCAAATCAATTCAAATCCAGATTTAACACCTGAGCAAAAAGCAAAAGCGCTCAAAGAAATTGACGAAGCTGAAAAACGAGCACTACAAAACGTTGAGAATGCTCAAACTATAGATCAATTAAATCGAGGATTAAACTTAGGTTTAGATGACATTAGAAATACACATGTATGGGAGGTTGATGAACAACCTGCTGTAAATGAAATTTTTGAAGCAACACCTGAGCAAATCCTAGTTAATGGTGAACTCATTGTACATCGTGATGACATCATTACAGAACAAGATATTCTTGCACACATAAACTTAATTGATCAGCTTTCAGCAGAAGTTATCGATACACCATCAACTGCAACGATTTCTGATAGCTTAACAGCAAAAGTTGAAGTTACATTGCTTGATGGATCAAAAGTGATTGTTAATGTTCCTGTAAAAGTTGTAGAAAAAGAATTGTCAGTAGTCAAACAACAGGCAATTGAATCAATCGAAAATGCGGCACAACAAAAGATTAATGAAATCAATAATAGTGTGACATTAACACTGGAACAAAAAGAAGCTGCAATTGCAGAAGTTAATAAGCTTAAACAACAAGCAATTGATCATGTTAACAATGCACCTGATGTTCATTCAGTTGAAGAAATTCAACAACAAGAACAAGCGCATATTGAACAATTTAATCCAGAACAATTTACGATTGAACAAGCAAAATCAAATGCAATTAAATCGATTGAAGATGCAATTCAACATATGATTGATGAAATCAAAGCTCGTACTGATCTAACAGATAAAGAGAAGCAAGAAGCTATTGCTAAGTTAAATCAATTAAAAGAACAAGCAATTCAAGCGATTCAACGTGCGCAAAGCATCAGTGAAATAACTGAGCAATTGGAACAATTTAAAGCTCAAATGAAAGCAGCTAATCCAACAGCAAAAGAACTAGCTAAACGCAAGCAAGAAGCAATTAGTAGAATTAAAGACTTTTCAAATGAAAAAATAAATAGTATTCGAAATAGTGAAATTGGCACAACTGATGAAAAACAAGCAGCAATGAATCAAATTAACGAAATTGTGCTTGAAACAATTAGAGATATTAATAATGCGCATACATTACAGCAAGTTGAGGCTGCATTGAACAATGGTATTGCTCGAATTTCAGCAGTACAAATTGTAACATCTGATCGTGCTAAACAATCGTCAAGTACTGGAAATGAATCTAATAGCCATTTAACAATTGGTTATGGAACTGCAAATCATCCATTTAACAGTTCGACTATTGGACATAAAAAGAAACTTGATGAAGATGATGACATTGATCCACTTCATATGCGTCACTTTAGTAATAATTTCGGTAATGTTATTAAAAACGCTATTGGTGTGGTGGGTATCTCTGGTTTACTAGCTAGTTTCTGGTTCTTCATTGCCAAACGTCGTCGTAAAGAAGATGAAGAGGAAGAATTAGAAATAAGAGATAATAATAAAGATTCAATAAAAGAGACTTTAGACGATACAAAACATTTACCACTTTTATTTGCGAAACGTCGCAGAAAAGAAGATGAAGAAGATGTTACTGTTGAAGAAAAAGATTCGCTAGATAATGGCGAGTCACTCGATAAAGTTAAACATACGCCGTTCTTCTTACCAAAACGTCGTCGTAAAGAAGATGAAGAAGATGTGGAAGTTACAAATGAAAACACAGATGAAAAAGTGTTGAAAGATAACGAACATTCACCACTCTTATTCGCAAAACGACGCAAAGATAAAGAGGAAGATGTTGAAACAACAATTAGTATTGAATCTAAAGATGAGGACGTTCCTTTATTATTGGCTAAAAAGAAAAATCAAAAAGATAACCAATCCAAAGACAAAAAGTCAGCATCAAAAAATACTTCTAAAAAGGTAGCAGCCAAAAAGAAGAAAAAGAAATCTAAGAAAAATAAAAAATAATTTGTTTCTTTGATAAATAGAGGAGCACCGATTGACATCACATCAGTCGGTGCTCCTTTTATTTTTTCTTTTTAATTAATTTATACAATGCCTGTTGAGCGTGTTGATTCGCTTCTTTGTTTTGTTCTCTCGGTATCCATTTAACAAATAATAAATCAAAATCTTTTTCAAATATTTCTATTTGATCAAAATAAGGTTTGAAATTTGCGTTTTTCACATAACCAGCTTCAATGCTATCTGCAATTAGCTTTGAGTCTGTATATAATAGTGCGTTTTGAACATTTAATTCACGTGCATGTTCTAGTGCATAAATACATGCAGCCCATTCTGCAGTGTGGTTATCCATTTCGCCTAACTCATGTGTATATGTATAATGCTGCTCATCTTCTTTGATTACAATGGCACATGTACTTATGCCTGGATTTCCTTTCGTCGCAGCATCAAAATTTATTTTCGCCATAATAAACCTACTTTCTATTCAATACTTAGTTAAAGTTACTATTACTGTAATACAAAATATGTTGGATAATCCATTAAAAAACACGCATCACTTAAATAAGTAACACGTGTTTAAAATACTCGCTGATTAAAAGATGATTTTCTAATACGTAGTACTGTAATATACTTCCTAAAAAAATCATCTTCAGGCTGGGACATAAATCAATGTTCTATGCTCTA
>NZ_KV839124.1:0-4250 GCF_001838845.1 Staphylococcus sp. HMSC36A10 | reverse complement strand
AGTCGCTATCCGAGTCTGAGTCGCTGTCTGAATCCGAATCGCTGTCTGAATCTGAATCACTGTCTGAATCTGAATCGCTATCCGAGTCTGAGTCGCTGTCTGATGTTTCTTCTTCGAAG
The DNA here is from genome assembly GCF_001838845.1 of Staphylococcus sp. HMSC36A10. Classification (NCBI taxonomy): domain Bacteria; kingdom Bacillati; phylum Bacillota; class Bacilli; order Caryophanales; family Staphylococcaceae; genus Staphylococcus; species Staphylococcus sp. HMSC36A10. Next base: position 4,131 of record NZ_KV839124.1, on the reverse strand, counting down.
TATCCATTATCAAGTGTGAAATCATCATGATCCGTAATTGTTACGTCAACTTCGCCACCATCTGCATCTTTATCATCTTCAGTTGTATTTGTAACTGTTTGTGTTAAGCCAGCAGGCTTTTCAAAAATAACTTTGTATTTACCGCTATCTAAATTATCGAAACGATATTTACCATTTTCATCTGTTTTAGTTGTTCCAATTACTTCGCCTTTTTCATTTAATAAAGTAACTTTAACATCTTTGATACCTTTTTCAGTTGAATCTTGTTTGCCGTCTTTATTACTGTCGTACCAAACATAATCACCTAAACTATATTTTGGTGTTTTATAGAAACCACTGTCTAATGTCATATTATCTGCATCTTTAATGACACCTGTTGTTGTTAAACCATTAGAATCTTTTTCAGTATCATTTCCAGAAGTTACTGAAGTTGGTGTATAACCTGATGGTGTCTCGAATTCAACTTTATAAGTTCCATTGTTTAAATCAGTGAATTGATATTTACCATTTTCATCTGTTGTAACTGTTTTTAAAACTTTGTCGTTTTCATCTTTTAACGTAACTGTTACACCTGAAATACCCTTTTCATCTTTATCTTGAACACCGTTTTTATTTGTATCTTCCCATACATAGTCACCTAAGTTGTAAGTCGGTTTGTAGAAACCAGAGTCAATAGTATCGTTATCTTTATCTTTAATGACACCTGTTGTTGATGTACCATTTGAATCTATACCTTCATCAGTTCCTGAACCTACTTGTGTTGGTGTGTAACCTGATGGTGTTTCGAATTCAACTTTATAAGTTCCATTTTCTAATCCAGTAAATTGATATTTACCATCTTTATCTGTTTTAGTTGTTTGTAAAACTTCACCGTTTTCATTTTTCAATGTAACTGTTACGCCTGAAATACCTTTTTCAGTTGAATCCTGCTTACCATCTTTATTTGTATCTTCCCATACATAATTACCTAAATTATATTTTGGTGTTTTGTAGAATCCACTATCTAATGTCATGTTATCAGCACCATTAATAACACCTGTTGTTGTTAAACCATTAGAGTCTTTTTCAATGTCGCTACCAGATGTTACTGTAGTCGGTGTATAGCCTTCTGGTGTAGTAAATTCAACTTTATAATTACCATTATCTAAATCAGTAAATTTATATTTGCCATCTGCGTCTGTTGTAACTGTTTTTAACACGTTACCGTTTTCATCTTTTAATGTTACCGTTACGCCAGATATACCTTTTTCATCTTGGTCTTGGATACCATTTTTATTTGTATCTTCCCAGACATAGTCACCTAAGTTGTATTTAGGTTTGTAAATACCTAAGTCTGCAGATAAGTTATCTTTGCCATTAACTGTAATAACTGAAGATAAGCCGTTTGAATCTAATTCTTCGTTATTACCTTGTTTTGAAGGGGTTACTTCATAACCTTTTGGTAAGTTTGAAAATTCTACACGGTAATCTCCATTAGGTAAGTTTGGAATCAAGTATGACCCATCTTCTTTAGTAACTGCTTCTCCTACTTTTGTATTTGTATTATTATCAAATACAGTTACAGTTACATTGCCAACGCCTTTTTCTCCTAATTCTTGAACACCGTTTTTATTAGTATCTTCCCATACGTAGTTACCAATTTTATATACTTCTTGACCAGCTCCGCCACTTTGGTTATTAGTAAATCCTAAAGCATTGCCAGTAGAAACGGATTTATTACCTGTTGAAGATAAAGTAGCCATTTGAACAAGTGTTGGGCTTTCGCTATTTGTATATTGGAATTTTGTATTAACCATTACAACATATGCTGATGTAATATCACCAAAATCAAGATTAACACTTTGATTTGATCCATACGTCATTTTATTTTTAAATTCATCAGTTACGTCTACCAAATCATTAGTATTAACGTCATATCCTTTATTCAATGTATATCCTTCAGGAACACGATATATTTTTATATTTGTAACATTTTGATTAATTTGACCAATATTAGTTGGATATTTCGGATGGTACGCTTCAACTTTTAACTTAGCACCTTTTAAATCCTTATCCATAGGATTAACATATACTACCTGGTTATAGTAACCAGGGTCTTCAACATTTCCTACATGAGAAACTGTCTCTGTAAAAGCTGATCCTATTGAATTATTGTCAGCTTCTTTATAAGCCGGATAAGTGATATCTGCTGTTGTAGTTGTAATTTGATTTCCAATAGTTACACTAAAAGGAACATCTTTCTTGTCAACAGGAATTGTATCTGCATCCATATAAATTGAGTAATTAATACCCATTTTTACTGAATTAAATCGATCAACATAATCTGTAAATGTATATGTAATTAAATTATTTGCAGTATCATGTTTTGCAGTCGCAATTGTTTCACCATTATTTGGATCTTTAATATCACCAATATTTTTAATATCTTCCGGATTCAATCCATATACTTGTACTGTATCTGAGTATTTAATTGTGAAATAATCACCTGATTTAACTTTGTCATCAACTGTAATTTGTGATTTTAATGATAAATAATCTTGGGCTGGTACAATCGTTTTGCTATTATCTGCATCAACGACAGTTAATGTTGTATTTGATGTGATTAAATCATTAACATTTTTAGAATCTGTTGAGTTTGGTTGTATTGCTGCCATACGCATTCTTGTATTCAAACGTTTAGGTGCTGTACTTTTTGGCAAAATCACATCTGAACCATTTGCATTATCAGTGTTATCGCTATTTTCTACTACATTTTTAACTACTTCACTATTAATTTTTAAGTCATCTTTACTTACATTAATTGGTGCTGACGACATTGTTGCATTTGAAGTTGTGTTATCAGTATTTAATTGCTGTGAATTAACTGTAGTAGTAACTTGATCATCTGAAGTTGCATTATTATCTTCAGTTTTTTTAACATCAGACGTTTGTAATTTTCCATTTTCAGATGGCTGAGAGTTATTATTTTTTTCTGAAGCGACACTATTTTCTACTCTAGTTACTTCTTTTTGATTAGCAACTTTATTAATATTCTCATCTTTTAGTTGCTCTCTATCAACTTTTCTAGTATTACTGTCATTATTTAGTTGCTCTGTATCAACTTTTTTAGACACTTGATCATTATTTACTGATGTTGCATCTTCCTTCATTTCCTTGTTGGTTACTTCTGCAGCCTTTGCTTCTTGGTTCCCCAGACCAAAAATTAATGTTGTACCTACTAAAATTGATGCTGTTCCCACTGTGTACTTTCTAATCGAAAATTTATTTAATCGATTGGATACCATGCCTTTTCTTGTTATTGCCGTTTTATTTTCTCTGTTTAGCATTAGATTACTCCTAATTCATCAAATTTTTAAATAATACAATTGTTTTAAATACAAAAATGTATATCAATATAGTATTACATTTTTAGATAAAGCACAATACTTTAATTATTTTTCTTTATCGTAAAACGTTATTTAACATTTGTGTTTAAATAAAAGTTTTTATGAGTTTTGTAATCTTTATTTAATTATCATAAAAAATAGTATTATTTGCCCTTAAAATTAATATCTTAGCTTTTCTAATTCATAGACAATTACATTTCTGTAACAAATTAAATTGCATCTATTCCTTAAAGATTTTTTGTTTTATATCTGGGAATTTCTAAACAGAAAAAACCAGGCCACATGGACCTGGTTAAGTTAATCATATTATTTATTTTGTTTTTTACGACGACCGAATAACAATAATGATCCTAATGCCGCGAATAATCCACCGAATAATGTGCCATTATTTGAATTATTATTTTCACTACCTGTTTCTGGTAATGCTTTAGCTGTTTTATGCTGATCTTTAACCGTACTCATTGGTTTAGCCGGAGTATGTTTACCTGCATCTGAATCTGAATCGCTATCTGAGTCGTTGTCTGAATCTGAATCGCTATCTGAGTCGTTGTCTGAGTCCGAATCGCTATCTGAATCTGAGTCGCTATCCGAATCTGAATCGCTGTCTGAATCTGAGTCGCTGTCTGAATCTGAGTCGCTGTCTGAGTCTGAGTCACTGTCTGAATCTGAGTCGCTATCTGAGTATGAGTCGCTATCCGAATCTGAATCGCTGTCTGAGTCGCTATCTGAGTCTGAATCGCTGTCT
>NZ_KV839123.1:3580-11552 GCF_001838845.1 Staphylococcus sp. HMSC36A10 | reverse complement strand
AATGTTTAAAGCAAAATCTTATTGATGATAATTCGATTTTTATTGAATGTCCCAAGCTCTTTTATATTTAGCAAACTTTATTATCTTAAATCGGCTATAAACACTGATATAATGATGCTTCATTAGTATGCGGTAAGCATGACGGACACTGTTCTCGGAGTCTGACCCCGAAACGTTTAATATACACTTTTACACGTCGCCTTCATTGAAGCGAATTGCCATAACCTTCACATTATATATAGTTCTTTCCATATAAATGTCCAAATTTTTAGAACAACGCAATAAATAACCATCCACCTAACTTATCAAAAGTTTAAGTGGATGGTTTTTCATTTATATTTATATTAGTGTTAATCCAATTATAGATTTATCTATATGCACTGCTCTATACATTTCCTCATTTAATTTGCTTTACTTTCATTTATATCATTATCAAAACACTTGGCGTGTCATCGTTATTATTTCGCATCTTTGACACGTTTATCATCATTAGGAATCGCGAATAAAATTGCGATAAATGCCATGATTCCCATTAATACGTTAACCCAAAGTGCAATCATCGCACCTGTATGAATGCTCGTTGCAGCAACTGCACCAGCATATACAGCACCACTAATTGCGACACCGAATGCGCCACCAAGTGATGAAGCCATTTTATAAATACCTGAAGCAACGCCAACTTTATCTAACGGTGCATTCGAAATAGCTGTATCTGTAGAAGGTGTTGCATAAATACCTAAGCCTAGTCCGAAACATAAATATCCTACGACACAACTGATAACATAAAATATGCCTGGTAAGAATACTAATGAAATAAGTGCAATACCAATGACCACAATGAATGTACCTAATAACATTGGTCGCTTAGAACCCATTTTTTGTAATAATTTTTCACCAACTCGAATCATCAATAACACCATGATTAAATAAGTAATTGATAAGTATCCTGCCTGCAATGCTGTATAACCTAAACCTTGTTGCACGAATGTATTCGCTACAATTAATGTACCTGCAACACCGTTTAATAAGAAGTTCGAAATCGTTGCACCTGTATATGGTTTATTTTCAAATAATTTAAAATCAATAAGCGGATTATCTACTTTTTTCTCAACTTTTAAGAAAATAAAGAATGCTACAATTACGATTGCAATTAAACCAAAGAACCATAATGATGTGTAACCAAGTGCTGCACCTTTAGTAATGACAACGTTTAAACTTAGCAACATAACTACTAGAACAATTAGCCCTGCAACGTCAAATTTATGTGTATTGGTAACTTCTGATTTCGTTTCAGGCGTCCCTTTGATGAGTAACATTGAAAGTACGGCAACGATAATTGAGAAGATGAAAATCCATCTCCAACCCATAGTTGTCGCAACTGCACCACCGAAGAGTGAACAGATACCACTGCCACCCCAAGAACCGATAGACCAGTAGCTTAAGGCGCGCTGACGTTCAGCACCCTCATAATAAGTTTTCATAATGGCCAATGTGGAAGGCATAATACACGCTGCTGATACGCCTTGTATAATACGACCTAAAATTAATAATGCCGGTAAATTCGTAATAATAATTAATGCTGAACCAATAATACTTAACAATAAACCGATATTCGTCATTTTCACGCGCCCAATTTTATCTGCTAGACCACCTGCTCCAACGACAAACATACCTGAAAATAGTGCAGTTAGACTGACCGCTATACTAATTGTCCCCATGTCTGTGCCAAAACTTTGTTGTAAATTTGGTACAACATTTACAAGTGATTGTGCAAACAACCAAAATGTAATAACACCTAATACAATACCTAAGGTTAACTTGTTGCCCCCGCGATACGTTTCATTCATGTTAGTTATCTCCTTTAAGGTAATCTAAAACAACTGTCCCTACAGCTTCTGCCGAAATAAGTAATGATTTTTCTGAAATGTTAAATTTAGGATGATGATGTGGGTAAATTTCACCATCTTCCACAGCTGCACCTGTATAAATAAAGGCACTTGGACGTTCTTTAGCATAGTATGCAAAGTCTTCTGAAGGTGGTTGTGGTTCACATATTTCGACACCAAATTCAAGGTCTGCTTCTTTTAACGTCTTAGCCACGTACTCAGTAAACTCTGGATCATTATATAATGCTGGATAATCATCGTTATATTCTAAGGTGCAAGTTACACCATACATATCCTCTAATCCTTTTGATAAACGTTTAATTTCTTTTTCAATTGTTGCTTTTGTAGCATCTGTTAATCCACGTACATCACCTTCAATTTCAACAACATCTTTAATGACATTGAATTGACCTTTACCGTCAAATGAACCGATTGTGACAACACCGGTTTCAAATGGACTTAGTCGTCTAGATACAACTGTTTGTAACGCTGTGACGAAGTAGCTACCTGCAACAATGGCATCATTGGCCATATGTGGTGATGAACCATGCCCACCTTTACCTTGAACTTTCAATTTGAAAAATGCGCGTCCTGTTTGAACATAACCAGGTCTGTAATACACATTACCTGTTTTCATTGTGCTCATGACGTGTACACCTAATACATGATCAACACCGTCTAATACACCATTTTCAATCATTGCTTTAGCACCACCTGGTGGTACTTCTTCAGCTGGTTGATGTATCACAACGACTTTTCCTGTAAAACTATCTTTCATTTCAGCAAGCGTCTCTGCTAATACAAGCATGTATGCTGTATGTGCATCGTGACCACATGCGTGCATAACACCTTTATTTTGTGATGCAAAAGATAATCCTGTATCTTCAGTAATAGGTAATGCATCAAAGTCTGCACGGATTGCTAATGTTTTACCAGGTTTCCCTGAATCAATCGTTACTTTAATTCCACGTGGTCCGATATTCGTTTCTACTTCCACATCTTTACCTTTGTAAAATTCAGCGATGTATTTCGCCGTTTCATCTTCATGAAAAGATAATTCTGGATGCTGATGTAAATAACGTCTGATCTCAATCATTTTGCCTTCTTTAGATTTTAAAGTTTCAATTAATTGTTGATTCATATCCTTCATCTCCTTAGTTACATCATAAATGATTAATCATTATTTATATTGCCAACAACAGAGATGTTAACCATTAATTTTTTGCAATTTTAGCTTTGAATATAAAAAATCACAAATTATGTATATCAAAATTTGTGATTTGTGATCATTTTATGAACTTGGGTAACGTTTTACTTCAATTAAGTGAATCCCATTCGTAATCATTTTAATGTTTAATGCCAGTGTGTCCGTGATATCTATATCATATACTTCTAATTTCGGAAAACTCATTCGATTAACGTAATCTATAGAGTCCTTGTCCATGCCATGTATCGTATGATGTTTGCGCCAAAGATTAAATAACGCACCATTTTCTTTATCTAAGGTAAAATGTTTAATCTTATACATACCTTCTTCCAAGGCATTAATGTTCAAATGGATCATTTCCGTTGCACGCATATTCATTTGATTGTCCAACGCTAAGTACGGATTAAAATGCTTTGCATCATATAACAATATTTGAAAATTTGAATCAGTTCCCGTGACAATACATGTATCATCAGAATACAAAATATTGCTTGTTAATTTATTAAATAGCAATGCCGTGAAATAGACCGGACGTTTTCCATTATATTGATGAAACAGTTCAATAGAATTCATATAATCCCGTTCATTTTTACAATGACTAACGTGCAAATCATAATTCAACCAATACCCGATACCCTCTACTTTAGAGCTTAACTTTAATAACTGCTCAATGATGATACCACCTCTAAAATATTCGCCGTTGGTTATAAATGTATCACCCGTCAATGTATTCCAATTGAGTAAAATGAGTGGACGCTTTAGGTTATGACGATGTATTAAGTCGATAAGGTAATTCGTTTTATTAATAATCATTTGACTCGCGGTTTTAAATTCATCATCATTCATTTTATTAAAATCAACAGCATCATTTGAATTGGCATCAAATACAAAATGGTCGATGTGTGGCTCAAGTCGTTTCAACAATGGTAGATGTCTTTCCGTAGCTTGATCTAAGTGAATGTACAAGCCACCATTAGGGAATAACGCTTTAAAATAATCAATCATTTCAATCAAAGCATTGTGCAATGTCGTCACATACAAGTTGAACTTCAAATCTTTTCTATGACTGACATGCAGGGCAACGTGATGGATAAATACTTTGAATGCATCGATATAATCTCGTGAGTCATACTGATTCAAATGCATGGTTAGACTAAAATTATGATCTAATAAAAAGTCTAAACACAAATCGATATCATAAAATATATTCGAAATCTCTGCATCATACGTGAATGGCGCATTGAGCTTTTTCATAATATATGGCATCACATCATATGCTAATACTTCATTGACTTGAAAATCATGATGACATGTAAGTAACTGTGATTGATACTGTGTATTGAGCAAATTCCTCAAATAGCCCACTTGAATAATATGATTAAATTGATTTAGTTGTTGATTATTTGGTTTAAAGGCAATCTCTTTATAGTTCATCTTTTCAATATCTTCAATAAAATGATTCATTTCTTCAATGTAGTCATTTAAAAGTAATATCAATTCACGGTCGTGATAATCATGTTGTGCCGATTGCTGGTTTTCAGTGATTGCTGGACGATCACCTCGATATTGTTTAGGCGTTTGATGCGTAAAGTGTTTAAATGTTCTCGCAAAGCTCGCTGCACTTGAAAAGCCATTTTGCAATGCAATATCAGTAATCGTTTCATCTGTGTATGTCAAATCGAGTTTCGCATGCTCAATTCGCGTCGTATTTAAGAAATGCTGGAATCCTACACCTAGCGATTCTGTAAACTTTTTAGACAGATGGCTCTCTGACCACCCAACATATTCGCTTAATTCCGAAAGGCTTAAGTCTTCATGAAAATGTAACTCGATATAGTCGCATACTTGATTCACTTTATCATCATTTAAGATACTTTGGTTCGAATGATATGTACGCGGGACATAATGAATCATATGCATAAGCAACTGAATTACAAGTTGTTGCTCAGTCAATTTAGACAACTCATTATGTCGAATGTATGTTGAAACCAGTCTTGCCATTATATTTCTCAGTTGATGTATATTCTTTGTTGTGGTCGCATCTGTTAAGTGAAAATATAGACAATGCGCATCATCAAACTTGTCTGCTAAATATTTTATTTGGAATTGGATATAACATATGATGCCATCTTGTTGAAGTTGAAATCGATACAAGTCGCGGTGGTTAATAATGAAAATGTCGCCACTGTTGCATTGCGTCATATTATTTTCATCATAAATATGTGCCTCACCTTTAATAACAAAACCAATCATTAAACCATTGAGCCTTTTGAAATCTGACATGCTCTCAGTTTCTACTCGAATTAAATAATCACGTTGCATACTATCCCTCAATTCAGTAATATGAATACGTTTATTTTACATTATTTTACAGCAATATATTTGAAATTCGTGTTGAATCGTGTGTGTGGATGATTATTTATCCTCACTCGGTTCAAGATGTAAGTTAGCAGCAATTTTGTTTACTATTAAAAATAACCATCCTTTACGAATGGTTATGACTTCTTTTAATCATATTTATATAGATTTTTTAGTTCGTTGTTGGTTTGAAAAAGTATGTGACAATTCAACTAATTCATTATTTTTTTAAGCTCATTGCCTAATTTATCTAAGTCTTGCATGGCTTTATTAACCCAATCACCTTTAGCTACATTTTTAAAATCACTCTTAAATGTATGGCCATGATTAATTAACTGATTGATCAATTGCTTTTCAGATTTTTTCATTTTACTTTTATTTTCACGATGCTTTTCATCATGTTCAGGTGCGATGACTGTTGTGATTAGTTTTTTTTCCTGTCTTTTTTCAAATCACCTACCATCCAACTATCTCCTAGTAAAGGATCAGACATAGGATTAGATAACGGATCAGGGATTCCCATAAGCTACTTCGCCTCCATTATTTTTTCAGATTGCTGTATATATTCTCTTCTTATTTCTTCTTTATAATCTTCTAACTTTAACTCTTTTTGTCTAATATAAGTATCTGCTTCATAATCAAATTCTTCAACTAGTCGTCTCACCTTAGCATTTGACTCTTCACTATAGTTCATTTTATTCTTTAAATACAAAAATGCATCATAACTTTGTTCATTTTCTCTTCTAAGGTGATATTTTAAATCATTAAGATTTTGTATTTCCCTATCAATACGTTTCAACTCTATTTCATATGCATTTTCAAGATCATCTATTTTTTTGTATTCTTCAAACATCATATTAAATCACCTATTTGCCCTGCCAATTGTTGATCCTTAGCAACTATTTCATTAATACTTTTTTCGATTTGCTGTAAATACGAATTATATTTCTTAGATAAGTCCGTAATTTTATTTAGTTTGTCTTTTATTTCATTATGTGGTTCGGTAGCAAGTTTACTTTCATTGACACCACCGTTATCTAATGCACTTACCTTTTCTGGGTATGAAAGATGTTTACCTACAATATCACTAGCTTCTTGTGCGTCTTTCCAATTTGCTTCAAATTTCTCATCCATAAGATTGAACATATTTTTCAACTGCTGAAGTTCTTGGTCAACCATTTTACTTAGTCCTTCAGCTACCGAAAATGCCACTAAAGTTTCAAGCAATTTTTGTTGAGAAGACGAGAGGGCGCCACCGTTCGTTTGCAGTAACTTCGATTTGATTTCATCTATTTTACCGAGTTTTTTCTCAGTATTTTTTTTCAAAGCCTTAAATGCTTTGTCATTTGCATCGCGATATCCTTTTACTAACATTAGTTCTTCGATTATTTCACGTTGTTCTTTTTCTCCTAAAAAATTCTCCATCGCATGGCCCTGACCATTGTTTATACGTAACACATCACCACAAGTTAAATGATCTGTACGCTTCACTAAATAGTCTAATCCATCCTTTTGAGTTATAACCTTAGTAATATCTCCATCATAATTATCCATTAACTCTTTTAAATATTTTTCATCTGGAAATGTCGTATTTCTAAACAATTGACCACCAAATTTATTACGAATGCTTTTTACTTCTAACGGAGCAGGATTGTATGCCACAACATTTTTGATGTTATAACGAAGCCCAAGAAAGATAGCATCTCTCCCTCCTAAAGAATGACCAGTAACGGTATCAATTTCGTACTTTTTTTGTAAATTCTCAATAAACTGCTGTGTATTTGCAAAATGTTTTCCTTTATAATTGACCAATCCAACTCCAATAGCAAGATCCGCAGCACCATCCTCCATAGTGCCTAGTACATCTTTCAAATCTTGATTAGAGGGTCGAATTGATGATGGCGCCACCAAACTGAAAGCTACTTTTTTAATTTGATCGCCGTGAACGTTTGTCCCAGCCATTCCTACAGTAACTTTACCTGTATCTTTATTTAAAAATGCCGTTGCCGTGGTCCCCGTACTGGGATCTGTATAACTATCTATGTAGTCTAAGTTTTTGGGAAACTTCCCGTCTTTTTTTAAATCCTTAATTTGCCCATTAATTTTTGTAGTTTCTAAGTTGTTATCATTTGCATTTTCTATTTCATAACTGATATTAGCTATTGCGCTAGTTTCTTCCGTATTACTCTTTATTTTACCGGGATTGATTTCATACTCTTTTTTAGTCATAATTATTTATCCTCACTTGGGTTAAATTGTAGCCCATCACTAAAATATATATTTTCTCCTTTTTTCTCTACGAAAGTAAATTCAATTTTTTTGTATCCGACTGATGAACCTTTTAAATTTCCAGAGCCTTTCAACAATAACTTTGGTGCTTTATTTGTTGGTATATCATATCTTTTACGTAATTGCTTTACATTATAATCATCATTCGTTAATTGATATTTGGCTGAATAACTCGGCACCTCTGGATTATATGAAATGTCTCCATCTTTGTACTTCGACAAATCTTTAAAGT
>NZ_KV839123.1:2669-3480 GCF_001838845.1 Staphylococcus sp. HMSC36A10 | reverse complement strand
CTTTTGTTGGAATGATTTTATTATCGACCATTTTTACTGGATACCTTTTTTCGTTATCACGATGTATACCTTTATCCTCTCTTTCTATAACATCAACATAGTAATAACCATTTGTTGTTCTTGTATTTCTATTCATATATAAAACCATGCCTTTTACGTTCATATCTTTTCCATTAGGTTGAATCGACATTGACGAACGAACAATCCACGTTCCTTTATCATTTTTATCAAATTGATCATCACGATAACCTTCTTTATCGTATAAATCCTCTAGATTTTTAATTGGATACATACTCAATGTCTTTTCAAAGCTTTTCTTTATTTCCGCTTCTTTACCCATGCCACAACCCCCAATAAAAATTGTTAAAAATAGTAAACTAATACTTAAAACTATTTTTTTAAAACGCTTCACCGTATCACAACTCTCTTCTTTTTGTATGATTTGTTTTTGTGAATTGCATATTTTCAACATTTTATAACACTTTTCACTTTAATATTATCAAAAATTATACAAGCAATCTATTAAATTTAAAATATTGTTATTTATTTAGGTTAATACCTATTTTGAAATAACATACGTTGTTAATTACTTATAATTTGACTATTCTCATATATTTGATGTTGCGCTAGTTTCTACAAAATTACTTGTTATTTTTCCGGGTTCGATTTCATACTCTTTATTGGTCACGTTTATTTATCCTCACTTGGTTCAAGATGTAGACTATCACTAAAGTATATATTTTCACCTTTTTTCTCCACGAAAGTAAATTCAATTTCTTTATATCCAACTGATGAACCTTTTAAATTCCCT
>NZ_KV839123.1:2240-2569 GCF_001838845.1 Staphylococcus sp. HMSC36A10 | reverse complement strand
CATCTTTGTACTTCGACAAATCTTTAAAGTTGCCGTATTGCGCGAAGAACTTAAAGTTTTCAATTTCTTTTTTTATTTTTTCATCTTTAATTTCTTTAGTTGGAATGATTTTATTATCGACCATTTTAACGAGATATTCTTTATCTTTACTCTTAGGTCTACCATCTTCATCATGAAGTGTTTCACTCACTATATACTTCCCGGTTGTAGTCTTAGTGTTTCTATTCATATATAGAACCATACCTTTTGATTTCATACGTTCCCCTTTAGGTTGAACAACCATTTCAGAATTAATAATCCATGTGCCTTTATCATTTTTATCAAACTGA
>NZ_KV839123.1:0-2140 GCF_001838845.1 Staphylococcus sp. HMSC36A10 | reverse complement strand
CTATGCCACAACCAGCAGTGATACTAATGACTAATATCAAAAAACTAATATACAATGCCAATTTGTTTAATCGTTTCATAATTTCACAATCCTATTCTTATTATTATCTTTCCTGGATTGATTTCATATTTTGATCGAGTCATGATTATTTATCCTCACTTGGTTTAAAAATTAACCCATCACTAAAGTAAATGTTTTCTTCTTTTTTCTCTACAAACGTAAATTCAATGTCTTTATATCCAACTGATGAACCATCTAAATTCCCTGTACCTTTCAACAACAACTTCGGTGCTTTATTTGTTGGTATGTCATATCTTTTACGTAATTGCTTTACATTGTAATCATCATTAGTTAATTGATATTTAGCCGAATAACTCGGCACCTCTGGATTATATGAAATATCTCCGTCTTTATACTTCGACAAATCTTTAAAGTTTCCATATTGAACAAAGAACTTAAAGTTTTCTATTTCTTTTTTTATTTTTTCATCTTTAATTTCTTTAGTTGGAATGATTTTATTGTCGACCATTTTAACAGGGTATCTTTTTTCATTGTCTTGATGTTTACCTTTATCCTCGCCCTTAATCACATTAACATAATAATAGCCATTTGTTGTTCTTGTATTTCTATTCATATACAGAACCATGCCTTTTGATTTCATAGGTTCTCCTTTATTTTGAATTGCCATTTGAGAATTGACAATCCAAGTTCCTTTATCTTTTTTATCAAACTGATTATCACGATAGCCTTCCTTATCGTATAAATCCTCTAGATTTTTTATCGGATACATACTCAACGTTTTTTCAAAGCTTTTCTTAATTTCCGCTTCTTTCCCTGTACCACAACCAGCAACGATACTGATGATTAAAAACAGAAAACTAATACCTAACACTAATTTATTTAAACGTTTCATCACCTTACAACTCTCTTCTTTTTATTTTGTTTCCTTGAATCGATTTCATACTCTTTATTAGTCACGATTATTCATCATTACTCGGTTTAAAATGTAGGTTAGCTGTAAAGTAAGTGTTTTCTCCTTTTTTCTCTACGAAAGTAAATTCAATTTTTTTGTATCCAACTGATGAACCATCTAAATTTCCTGAACCTTTTAACAATAACTTTGGCGCTTTATTCGTCGGTATATCATATCTTTTACGTAATTGCTTTACATTATAATCATCATTGGTTAGTTGATATTTTGCTGAATAAATCGGGGCTTCTGGATTATATGAAATATCTCCACCTTTATACTTCGTCAAATCTTTAAAATTGCCATACTGCGCGAAAAACTTAAAGTTTTCTATTTCTTTTTTTATTTTTTCATCTTTGATATCTTTAGTTGGAATGATTTTATTGTCAATCATTTTAACGGGATATTCTATTTGATTATCCAGAGGTCTGCCATTTTCATCCTTCTTTATCGCATTAACATAGTAAAATCCTTTTGCACTCCTTGTATTTCTATTTAACTTCAAAACCATACCTTTTATATTTAAGGCTTCTCCCTTTTTCTGAATTGCCATTTCAGAACTAATAGTCCACGTTCCTTTATCATTTTTATCAAATTCGTCATCACGATAGCCTTCTTTATCGTATAAATCCTCTAGATTTTTAATTGGATACATACTCAATGTTTTTTCAAAACTTTTCTTTATTTCCGCTTCTTTCCCTGTACCACAACCAGCAACGATACTGATGATTAATATCAAAAAACTGATGTACAATACCAATGTATTTAATCGTTTCATAATTTCACAATCCTATTTCTTTTTATTGTTTTTCCTGGATCGATTTCATAATTTGATCGAATCATGATTATTTATCCTCACTTGGATTAAAATGTAGCCCATCACTAAAGTATATATTTTCTCCTTTTTTCTCTACGAAAGTAAATTCAATTTTTTTGTAGCCAATTGATGAACCTTTTAAATTCCCTGTACCTTTCAACAATAGCTTTGGTGCTTTATTCGTTGGTATATTATATCTTTTTCGTAATTGTTTTACATTATAGTCATCATTAGTTAATTGATATTTTGCTGAATAACTCGGCACCTCTGGATTGTATGATATATCGCCGTCTTTGTACTTCGACAAATCTTTAAAGTCGCCATATTGAACAAAGAACTTAAAGTTTTCGATT
>NZ_KV839122.1:207047-278566 GCF_001838845.1 Staphylococcus sp. HMSC36A10 | reverse complement strand
TTTACATTGCCTAAGAACTTAATGTCCCAAGCCCATTTTTTTAAATGTATTTAATTATAGGATTTCGGGCCCCTGAAAAGTCCCTAAAATTTTGAATAGTATCAAAATCTATAGGAATAATATAATAATAAAAATCTCTACGCATGCAAATGGTGAGTGTTAAAAATCTTGGTGTAGTGTTGGTGTAGTTCAGGTGCAGTATAGATGAAATTTGAGCACAAAATTACTTAATTAAAAATGTATAAACAAGTGTCAGACGCGTGTCAATTGTGTGTCAAAAAATTCTATAACGAATAAGCATACTTGTTTTAATTACTGTATTTTCGTGGCTTATGCGGGGGACGTTTTGGTGACGCATCATACTATATTACTGAAATTCAAAACAAAAAGAGCCCCGTAATCACGGAACTCTTTTGTTTGGTAATGCGTATAAAAATACCTATAAACGTCCTGGGAGGGATTCGAACCCCCGACCGATGGCTTAGAAGGCCATTGCTCTATCCAGCTGAGCTACCAGGACACGTTTAACAACACAAGAATTATTATATCTAAATGAACTTAAATTAGCAATACCTTGTAAATAAAAAATGTTTATATTTTTCACTATTATAGAGCTATTTATCTAAAAAGGTTCAATAAGACTTAAATACGAATTCAGGCAACTTAATTGTGTTAAATACAGTTTTGAATGCCTAACTGTATTTCTTTTCTCTTTAAAATACAGTTAAGTACATTATAAGATGTTGTGCGGATAAACAAACTAATTGCATCAAATTTATTTTAAAATAACAACAACAAAACGTTAAGCGAATAACATTTCGGTGATTTAAAAGCTACGCACGTTTTTGTTATCTTCAAATTTAAATTTTAAGGAGTGTTTTCAATGGAAGGTTTATTTAACGCAATTAAAGATACCGTAACTGCAGCAATTAATAATGATGGCGCAAAATTAGGCACAAGCATTGTGAGCATCGTTGAAAATGGCGTAGGTTTATTAGGTAAATTATTCGGATTCTAATTTCAATATGTTATGTAAGTAATCAGTATTATTTCAAAGGTGAGGGAGAGATTTAAATGACTGGACTAGCAGAAGCAATCGCAAATACTGTGCAAGCTGCACAACAACATGATAGTGTGAAATTAGGCACAAGTATCGTAGACATCGTTGCTAACGGTGTGGGTTTACTAGGTAAATTATTTGGATTCTAATATAATAACTAATATTCTTTAAAATAAACTGGGTGAGCATACTTTAATGTTATGCACTCAGTTTATTTTATTTGCAGAAATTTGAGCCTCTGTTAAGATTTAGATACATAGACAATATAGGAGATGGGGAAATTGGGATATAAAAATATTTTGATAGACTTTGATGATACAATTGTTGATTTTTATGATGCAGAAGAATGGGCGTTTCACTATATGGCGAATGTTTTTAATCATAAAGCAACAAAGGATGATTTTTTAACATTTAAAAAAATCAATCACCAACATTGGGAAGCTTTTCAACAAAATAAATTAACGAAGTCTGAAGTATTATCAGAACGATTTGTGAATTACTTCAAACATCATCAAATGGAAGTTGATGGGCATCGTGCAGATGTGTTATTTAGAAATGGATTAGCAGAAGCTAAAGTTAAATACTTTGATCAAACATTAGAAACAATTGTCGAATTATCGAAAAGACATGATTTATATATTGTTACTAATGGTGTAACCGAAACGCAAAAGAGAAGGTTAAATCAGACGCCGTTGCATAAATATATTAAAAAGATATTTATATCTGAAGAAACAGGATATCAAAAACCTAATCCGGAATTTTTTAATTATGTTTTTAATGATATTGGTGAGGATGAAAGACAGCACTCGATTATAGTTGGAGATTCTTTAACATCTGACATTCTAGGTGGAATCAATGCGGGTATAGCTACTTGCTGGTTTAATTTTAGAGGATTTGATCATAATCCAGGAATTATACCTGATTATGAAATTAATTCATGGAAACAACTAAATGATATTGTACGTTAAGACAAATAATTTGAAAATGATTTACTTATATTAGCTTAAGAAAGTAATTGTAAAAAAGACACTACGAAAAGATGCATTTTCATGCTCGTAGTGTCGAATATTATTATCTTATGGTTTCCACAATAAGACATCATGTCCCTCTATATTTTTAGCTTCCACATCTGTAAATCCATGATGTAAAAAGAAATCCTTAGAATCATTTCTGCCAATGGCTTTAATTGGCATATTGAAACTCTTTGCAAAATCAATCAATTCTGAAGCGTACCCTCTGTTTTGATATTTTGGTAATACTTCTAACTTCCATAATAATATATAATCTTCAAAATCTGGGAAGTAGATTTCTTCGACATCACCTTTTTTTAGTAATGCCATTCTAGCTCCTAATTGATCTCCGACAAATATGCCATAAAATGGTGAATCTGAACTTGCATCAATCATTTGACCGTTTAACTCATTGACCATGTATAAGTCTTTGTTGCCAAACGCTCTAAAGTTTTCGAATAATTCGTCAGTTTTGTAATTAATTTCAAGACGTTTGATTTCACTCATATTTATCTACCCCTTATTTGTTTACTACTATTATTATACATTAAACCACTTGTGTTTTTCATTGATTTGAAAATGTAAAACAATGAATATTATAAATTTTCCATGATTAAATTGATTTTCAAGCCGTAAAATTGTCAATCACCGGTATAGACTTTATACTATAGTTTGTAATCGCGTACTTAAGGAGAAAAAACATGGACTGTAAAGTAGTTAGTTTAAATGAAAAAGATCAGTTTATACCAAAAATAAAGAGCAGTGACCCTGTAATAACAGGATTATTTCAATATGATGCAGCTCAACAAACTAGTTTTGAAAAAAGGATGTCTAAAGAAAATAATGGAAGAGAAGCGGCATTAGCGAATGTTATTCGTGAATATATGAGTGATTTAAAGCTTTCAAGTGAACAAGAATTAAACATACAACATTTAGCTAATGGTTCAAAAGTTGTGATTGGTGGACAACAAGCAGGGCTTTTCGGGGGACCATTGTATACATTCCATAAAATATTTTCAATCATTACTTTATCTAAGGAATTAACGGATACACATAAGCAACAAGTAGTACCAGTTTTTTGGATTGCAGGAGAAGATCATGATTTCGATGAAGTGAATCATACATTTGTTTATAACGAAAATCATGGGTCGCTGCATAAGGTTAAATATCATACAATGGAGATGCCAGAGACGACTGTCTCTAGATATTATCCTGATAAGGCTGAGTTGAAACAAACTTTAAAAACGATGTTCATTCATATGAAAGAAACTGTTCATACACAAGGTCTACTGGAGATTTGTGACAGAATTATTGACCAATATGACTCGTGGACTGATATGTTTAAAGCACTACTGCATGAAACATTTAAAGCATATGGCGTTCTATTTATAGATGCGCAGTTTGAGCCGTTAAGAAAAATGGAAGCGCCTATGTTTAAAAAGATTTTGAAAAAACATCAGTTGCTTGATGATGCTTTTAGAGCAACACAACAACGTACTCAAAATCAAGGCTTGAATGCGATGATACAAACAGATACAAATGTTCATTTATTCTTACATGATGAAAATATGCGTCAATTAGTTTCGTATGATGGTAAGCATTTTAAATTAAATAAAACAGATAAGACATATATAAAGGAAGAAATTATAAATATTGCGGAAAATCAACCTGAATTATTTTCTAATAATGTAGTGACAAGACCATTAATGGAAGAATGGTTATTTAACACGGTGGCATTTGTTGGAGGACCGAGTGAAATTAAGTACTGGGCTGAACTAAAAGATGTATTTGAACTATTTGATGTTGAAATGCCTATCGTGATGCCAAGGCTTAGAATTACTTATTTAAATGACCGTATAGAAAAATTACTTTCGAAATACAATATTCCATTAGAAAAAGTGTTAGTCGATGGTGTTGAAGGAGAAAGAAGTAAGTTTATTAGAGAACAAGCATCACATCAATTTATTGAAAAGGTAGAAGGTATGATTGAACAACAGCGTCGTCTAAACAAAGACTTATTAGATGAAGTGGCGGGGAATCAAAATAATATTAACCTTGTGAATAAAAATAATGAAATTCATATACAACAGTATGATTATTTGTTAAAACGTTATCTTTTAAACATTGAAAGAGAAAACGACATCAGTATGAAGCAATTTAGAGAAATTCAAGAAACACTCCATCCAATGGGAGGATTACAAGAAAGAATATGGAATCCACTTCAAATTTTGAATGATTTTGGGACAGATGTGTTCAAGCCCTCCACCTATCCACCACTTTCTTACACTTTTGATCATATTATTATAAAACCTTAATATACCAAGGGTTTAGCCCGATTTATCTTAATGATAAATCGGGCATTTTTTTGTTTTTTAAAATAAATTTCACAAATTTTGTATAAATAGTGGTGGATAGTGGGGAGATGTGGTAAATTATATATAAGGTGAGGTGATAAAAAATGTTCATGGGAGAATACGATCATCAATTAGATACAAAAGGACGTATGATTATACCGTCCAAGTTTCGTTATGACTTAAATGAGCGTTTTATTATCACAAGAGGCCTTGATAAATGTTTATTCGGTTACACTCTAGACGAATGGCAACAGATTGAAGAGAAAATGAAAACCTTACCTATGACAAAAAAAGACGCACGTAAGTTTATGCGTATGTTCTTCTCTGGTGCTGTTGAAGTAGAACTTGATAAGCAAGGGCGTATTAACATCCCTCAAAACTTGAGGAAATACGCTAATTTAACTAAAGAATGTACAGTAATCGGTGTTTCAAATCGTATTGAGATTTGGGATAGAGAAACTTGGAATGATTTCTATGAAGAATCTGAAGAAAGTTTCGAAGATATTGCTGAAGATTTAATAGATTTTGATTTTTAAAATGGAGGAATTGAAGTGTTTCATCATATCAGCGTTATGTTAAACGAAACCATTGATTATTTAAATGTAAAAGAAAATGGTGTGTACATTGACTGTACGCTAGGTGGAGCGGGACATGCCCTTTATTTACTAAATCAATTAAATGACGACGGAAGATTAATAGCAATCGATCAAGACCAAACTGCAATTGATAATGCTAAAGAGGTATTAAAGGATCATTTGCATAAGGTGACTTTTGTTCATAGCAACTTCCGTGAATTAACTCAAATATTAAAAGACTTAAACATTGAAAAAGTAGATGGAATTTATTACGACTTGGGTGTTTCAAGCCCACAACTCGACATTCCAGAACGAGGATTCAGTTATCACCATGACGCAACATTAGACATGCGTATGGACCAAACACAAGAACTAACAGCATATGAAATTGTTAACAATTGGTCATATGAAGCGTTAGTGAAGATTTTTTATCGCTATGGCGAGGAGAAATTTTCAAAACAGATAGCTCGAAGAATCGAAGCACATCGCGAACAACAACCAATAACAACAACATTAGAATTAGTTGACATTATAAAAGAAGGTATTCCTGCAAAAGCAAGAAGAAAAGGCGGACATCCTGCAAAACGAGTATTTCAAGCACTACGAATTGCAGTAAACGATGAATTGTCAGCTTTTGAAGATTCAATAGAACAAGCGATTGAATTAGTGAAAGTAGATGGCAGGATTTCGGTAATCACTTTCCATTCTTTAGAAGATCGTTTATGTAAACAGGTGTTCCAAGAATATGAAAAAGGTCCAGAGGTACCAAGAGGATTACCAGTTATACCAGAAGCATATACACCTAAGTTAAAGCGTGTTAATCGTAAACCGATTACCGCTACAGAAGAAGATTTAGATGACAATAACAGAGCACGAAGCGCGAAATTACGTGTAGCTGAAATACTTAAATAAGGAGCAATTTATAATGGCTGTAGAAAAAGTGTACCAACCATATGACGAACAAGTTTATAATAGTATACCGAAGCAACAACCACAAACTAAGCCCGAAAAGAAGACTGTTTCGAGAAAAGTGGTTGTACAATTAACTAAATTTGAAAAAGTTTTATACATAACTTTGATTACTGTAATTGCTATGTTAAGTATTTATATGCTATCTTTAAAAATGGATGCGTATGATACGCGAGGAAAGATTGCAGATTTAGATTATAAAATAGATAAACAATCAAGTGAAAACAGTGCTTTACAATCTGAAATCAAAAAGAATTCTTCTTATGAACGCATATACGAAAAGGCTAAGAAACAGGGGATGAGCCTTGAGAACGATAATGTAAAGGTAGTGCGTAGTAATGGCGAAGCAAAAAATTAAAATTAAAAAAAATAAAATAGGGGCAGTCCTACTTGTTGGTTTATTCGGACTGCTCTTTTTTATATTGGTTTTAAGAATTTCATATATCATGATTACTGGACATTCTAATGGTCAAGATTTAGTCATGAAGGCAAATGAAAAGTATTTAGTTAAGAATGCACAACAACCAGAACGAGGAAAGATATATGATCGTAATGGTAAAGTGCTAGCAGAAGATGTAGAAAGATATAAACTTGTTGCAGTAATAGATAAAAAGGCGAGTGCCAATTCTAAAAAACCTAGGCATGTAGTTGATAAAAAAGAGACTGCAAAGAAATTATCTACAGTCATTAATATGAAGCCAGAGGAAATTGAAAAGAGACTTAGTCAAAAGAAAGCTTTCCAAATTGAATTTGGACGCAAAGGAACAAATTTAACGTATCAGGACAAATTGAAAATAGAGAAAATGAATTTGCCTGGTATTTCTTTATTGCCTGAAACAGAACGCTTTTATCCAAATGGCAATTTTGCATCACACTTAATTGGTAGAGCTCAGAAAAATCCGGATACTGGTGAACTTAAAGGTGCACTTGGAGTTGAAAAGATTTTTGATAGTTATTTAAGTGGATCTAAAGGATCATTGAGATATATTCATGATATTTGGGGATATATCGCACCAAATACTAAAAAAGAGAAGCAGCCTAAACGTGGTGATGATGTCCATTTAACAATCGATTCAAATATTCAAGTATTTGTTGAAGAAGCTTTAGATGGCATGGTTGAAAGATACCAGCCGAAAGATTTATTTGCGGTTGTCATGGATGCCAAAACTGGAGAAATTTTAGCATACAGTCAGCGACCAACATTTAATCCTGAAACTGGTAAAGACTTTGGTAAAAAGTGGGCAAATGACCTTTATCAAAACACATACGAGCCTGGATCAACATTTAAATCATATGGGTTAGCAGCTGCTATTCAAGAAGGTGCTTTTGATCCTGATAAGAAATATAAATCTGGACATAGAGATATTATGGGTTCACGTATTTCAGACTGGAATAGAGTCGGTTGGGGTGAAATCCCAATGTCACTCGGATTTACTTATTCATCTAATACATTGATGATGCATTTACAAGATTTAGTTGGTGCAGACAAAATGAAATCTTGGTATGAACGATTTGGATTTGGAAAATCAACTAAAGGTATGTTTGATGGAGAAGCACCTGGTCAAATTGGATGGAGTAATGAGTTGCAACAAAAAACGTCATCATTTGGTCAATCGACAACAGTAACACCTGTTCAAATGTTACAAGCGCAATCAGCGTTCTTTAATGATGGTAATATGTTAAAACCATGGTTTGTGAATAGCGTTGAAAATCCTGTTAGTAAAAGACAATTTTATAAAGGGCAAAAACAAATCGCAGGCAAACCAATAACAAAAGATACTGCTGAAAAAGTTGAAAAGCAATTGGATTTAGTTGTGAATAGTAAGAAGAGTCACGCTGCAAACTATCGTATTGATGGTTATGAGGTCGAAGGTAAGACTGGTACAGCACAAGTCGCTGCACCTAATGGTGGTGGATACGTTAAAGGTCCAAACCCATATTTTGTAAGTTTTATGGGTGACGCGCCGAAGAAAAATCCTAAAGTTATTGTATACGCTGGTATGAGCTTGGCACAAAAAAATGACCAAGAAGCTTATGAATTAGGTGTTAGTAAAGCGTTTAAACCAATAATGGAAAATACTTTGAAATATTTAAATGTAGGTAAATCAAAAGATGACACATCTAATGCAGAGTATAGTAAAGTGCCAGATGTTGAAGGTCAAGACAAACAAAAAGCTATTGATAATGTGAGTGCAAAATCATTAGAACCAGTTACTATTGGTTCTGGCACACAAATAAAAGCACAATCTATAAAAGCAGGGAATAAAGTCTTACCTCATAGTAAAGTACTGTTATTAACAGATGGAGACTTAACTATGCCTGACATGTCAGGATGGACGAAAGAAGATGTCATTGCTTTTGAAAACCTAACAAATATTAAAGTAAATTTAAAAGGTAGCGGTTTTGTGTCCCACCAATCAATTAGTAAGGGACAAAAACTTACTGAAAAAGATAAAATAGACGTAGAATTTTCATCAGAGAATGTAGACAGCAATTCGACGAATAATTCTGATTCAAATTCAGATGATAAGAAGAAATCTGACAGTAAAACTGACAAGGATAAGTCGGACTAACAAGAATGGCTACATTAAATTAGGATGTATTGTCACTATTTGTTTTTACTAAAGTAATGCTGTGATAGAAAACAACATCTTCATTTAATCTTTATAAATAAGTGTTGATAGAGAATTTTAAGGTAGACGAGGTCAGATTAACTTGTTTGTTATAGGCAAACTTTTTATACTGGCCTCTTATGCCGTAAAAAAGAAAAATTATAAATTTTGATTACAACTTTGTTTATTTAATTGAAAAATTGATAATATATTAGTGGTTAAAAAAGTCTGGATTAAGAAGAGGAGATAGTTATGATTTTTGTATATGCGTTATTAGCGCTAGTGATTACATTTGTTTTGGTACCTGTTTTAATACCTACATTAAAAAGGATGAAATTTGGTCAAAGTATTCGAGAAGAAGGTCCACAAAGCCATATGAAGAAGACTGGTACACCAACGATGGGTGGACTAACATTTCTATTAAGTATTGTGATAACGTCTTTGGTGGCTATTATATTTGTAGATCAAGCTAATCCAATCATACTGTTATTATTTGTGACGATTGGTTTTGGGTTAATTGGTTTTATAGATGATTATATTATTGTTGTTAAAAAGAATAACCAAGGTTTAACAAGTAAACAGAAGTTTTTGGCGCAAATTGGTATTGCGATTATATTCTTTGTTTTAAGTAATGTGTTTCATTTGGTGAATTTTTCTACGAGCATACATATTCCATTTACGAATGTAGCAATCCCACTATCATTTGCATATGTTATTTTCATTGTTTTTTGGCAAGTAGGTTTTTCTAATGCAGTAAATTTAACAGATGGTTTAGATGGATTAGCAACTGGACTGTCAATTATCGGATTTACAATGTATGCCATCATGAGCTTTGTGTTAGGAGAAACGGCAATTGGTATTTTCTGTATCATTATGTTGTTTGCACTTTTAGGATTTTTACCATATAACATTAACCCTGCTAAAGTGTTTATGGGAGATACAGGTAGCTTAGCTTTAGGTGGTATATTTGCTACCATTTCAATCATGCTTAATCAGGAATTATCATTAATTTTTATAGGTTTAGTATTCGTAATTGAAACATTATCTGTTATGTTACAAGTCGCTAGCTTTAAATTGACTGGAAAGCGTATATTTAAAATGAGTCCGATTCATCATCATTTTGAATTGATAGGATGGAGCGAATGGAAAGTAGTTACAGTATTTTGGGCTGTTGGTCTGATTTCAGGTTTAATCGGTTTATGGATTGGAGTGCATTAAGATGCTTAATTATACAGGGTTAGAAAATAAAAATGTATTAGTTGTCGGTTTGGCAAAAAGTGGTTATGAAGCAGCTAAATTATTAAGTAAATTAGGTGCGAATGTAACTGTCAATGATGGAAAAGACTTATCACAAGATGCTCATGCAAAAGATTTAGAATCTATGGGCATTTCTGTTGTAAGTGGAAGTCATCCATTAACGTTGCTTGATAATAATCCAATAATTGTTAAAAATCCTGGAATACCTTATACAGTATCTATTATTGATGAAGCAGTGAAACGAGGTTTGAAAATTTTAACAGAAGTTGAGTTAAGTTATCTAATCTCTGAAGCACCAATCATAGCTGTAACGGGTACAAATGGTAAAACGACAGTTACTTCTCTAATTGGAGATATGTTTAAAAAAAGTCGCTTAACTGGAAGATTATCCGGCAATATTGGTTATGTTGCATCTAAAGTAGCACAAGAAGTAAAGCCTACAGATTATTTAGTTACAGAGTTGTCGTCATTCCAGTTACTTGGAATCGAAAAGTATAAACCACACATTGCTATAATTACTAACATTTATTCGGCGCATCTAGATTACCATGAAAATTTAGAAAACTATCAAAATGCTAAAAAGCAAATATATAAAAATCAAACGGAAGAGGATTATTTGATTTGTAATTATCATCAAAGACAAGTGATAGAGTCGGAAGAATTAAAAGCTAAGACATTGTATTTCTCAACTCAACAAGAAGTTGATGGTATTTATATTAAAGATGGTTTTATCGTTTATAAAGGTGTTCGTATTATTAACACTGAAGATCTAGTATTGCCTGGTGAACATAATTTAGAAAATATATTAGCAGCTGTGCTTGCTTGTATTTTAGCTGGTGTACCTATTAAAGCAATTATTGATAGTTTAACTACATTTTCAGGAATAGAGCATAGATTGCAATATGTTGGTACTAATAGAACTAATAAATATTATAATGATTCCAAAGCAACAAACACGCTAGCAACACAGTTTGCCTTAAATTCATTTAATCAACCAATCATTTGGTTATGTGGTGGTTTGGATCGAGGGAATGAATTTGACGAACTCATTCCTTATATGGAAAATGTTCGCGCGATGGTTGTATTCGGACAAACGAAAGCTAAGTTTGCTAAACTAGGTAATAGTCAAGGGAAATC
Organism: Staphylococcus sp. HMSC36A10; assembly: GCF_001838845.1. Classification (NCBI taxonomy): domain Bacteria; kingdom Bacillati; phylum Bacillota; class Bacilli; order Caryophanales; family Staphylococcaceae; genus Staphylococcus; species Staphylococcus sp. HMSC36A10. Next base: position 267,592 of record NZ_KV839122.1, on the reverse strand, counting down.
GGTCATTGAAGCGAACAATGTCGAAGACGCTGTTGATAAAGTACAAGATATTATAGAACCAAATGATGTTGTATTATTGTCACCTGCTTGTGCGAGTTGGGATCAATATAGTACTTTTGAAGAGCGTGGAGAGAAATTTATTGAAAGATTCCGTGCCCATTTACCATCTTATTAAAGGGTGTGAGTATTGATGGATGATAAAACGAAGAACGATCAACAAGAATCAAATGAAGATAAAGATGAATTAGAATTATTTACGAGGAATACATCTAAGAAAAGACGGCAAAGAAAAAGATCAAAGGCTACACATTTTTCTAATCAAAATAAAGATGATACATCTCAACAAGCTGATTTTGATGAAGAAATTTACTTGATAAATAAAGACTTCAAAAAAGAAGAAAGCAATGATGAAAATAATGATTCTGCTTCTAGTCATGCGAATAATAATAATATCGATGATTCTACAGACTCTAATATTGAAAATGAGGATTATAGATATAATCAAGAAATTGACGACCAAAATGAATCGAATGGAATTGCATTCGACAACGAACAACCTCAATCAGCTCCTAAAGAACAAAATAGCGACTCGAATGATGAGGAAACAGTAACGAAAAAAGAACGAAAAAGTAAAGTAACACAATTAAAGCCATTAACACTTGAAGAAAAGCGGAAGTTAAGACGTAAGCGACAAAAACGAATCCAATACAGTGTTATTACAATATTGGTATTGTTGATTGCTGTTATATTAATTTACATGTTTTCACCACTTAGTAAAATTGCGCATGTAAATATAAATGGAAATAATCACGTTAGTACTTCAAAGATAAACAAAGTTTTAGGTGTTAAAAATGATTCAAGGATGTATACGTTTAGTAAAAAAAATGCTATTAATGATCTCGAAGAGGATCCATTAATCAAAAGTGTTGAGATACACAAGCAATTACCAAACACATTAAACGTAGATATCACAGAAAATGAAATTATTGCTTTAGTGAAATATAAAGGTAAATATTTACCTTTATTAGAAAATGGTAAATTGCTTAAAGGTTCAAATGATGTCAAAATTAATGATGCACCTGTCATGGATGGTTTCAAAGGTACAAAAGAAGATGATATGATTAAGGCGTTATCTGAAATGACACCTGAAGTTAGACGATATATTGCCGAAGTGTCATACGCCCCAAGTAAAAACAAACAAAGCAGAATTGAATTGTTTACGACGGATGGACTTCAAGTAATCGGTGATATTTCGACGATATCTAAGAAAATGAAATATTATCCGCAGATGTCACAATCATTATCAAGGGATAGTTCGGGTAAACTAAAAACACGAGGCTATATTGATTTATCAGTCGGTGCTTCATTTATCCCATACCGTGGAAACACGTCTAGTCAATCAGAAAGCGATAAAAATGTGACTAAATCATCTCAAGAGGAAAATCAAGCAAAAGAAGAATTACAAAGCGTTTTAAACAAAATTAACAAACAATCAAGTAAGAATAATTAAAAAATTTTGATATTGTCTATGTTTATAGTTCACAAGCCATTCAACGTATTGTAAACTAAGGATAGTGTATTTTTTTAATAGTAATTTGTCAGGAGGTGCCTATCTATGGAAGAACATTACTACGTAAGTATTGATATTGGATCATCAAGCGTAAAAACAATAGTAGGCGAGAAATTTCACAATGGTATAAATGTGATAGGTACAGGACAAACCTACACGAGCGGTATAAAAAATGGTTTAATTGATGATTTTGATATTGCGCGACAAGCAATCAAAGACACAATTAAAAAGGCATCAATCGCTTCGGGTGTTGATATTAAAGAAGTTTTCCTGAAATTACCTATCATTGGAACGGAAGTTTATGATGAATCAAATGAAATCGACTTTTATGAGGATACAGAAATCAACGGTTCACATATCGAAAAAGTATTAGAAGGTATTAGAGAAAAAAATGATGTGCAAGAAACAGAAGTAATTAATGTGTTCCCGATTCGTTTTATAGTCGATAAAGAAAATGAGGTTTCAGACCCTAAAGAATTAATTGCCAGACATTCATTAAAGGTTGAAGCAGGCGTAATTGCTATTCAAAAATCGATTTTAATTAATATGATTAAATGCGTAGAAGCATGTGGTGTTGATGTATTAGATGTTTACTCTGATGCATATAACTATGGTTCAATCCTAACAGCTACTGAAAAAGAGTTAGGTGCATGTGTCATTGATATTGGTGAAGACGTTACGCAAGTTGCTTTTTATGAACGCGGTGAATTAGTAGATGCTGATTCTATCGAAATGGCAGGGCGTGATATTACAGACGATATTGCACAAGGATTAAACACTTCTTATGAAACTGCTGAAAAAGTTAAACACCAATATGGTCATGCATTCTATGATTCTGCTTCAGATCAAGATATCTTCACTGTTGAACAGGTTGATAGTGATGAAACAGTACAGTATACTCAAAAAGATTTGAGTGACTTTATTGAAGCGCGTGTAGAAGAAATATTCTTCGAAGTATTTGATGTTTTACAAGATTTAGGATTAACAAAAGTAAATGGTGGGTTTATTGTAACTGGTGGATCTGCAAACTTACTTGGCGTAAAAGAATTATTATCAGATATGGTAAGTGAAAAAGTTAGAATTCACACGCCATCACAAATGGGAATTAGAAAACCTGAATTTTCTTCAGCAATTTCTACAATTTCTAGTAGTATCGCTTTTGATGAGTTATTAGATTATGTTACAATTAATTATCATGATAATGAAGAAACTGAAGAAGATGTTATTGATGTGAAAGACAAAGATAACGAATCTAAATTAGGCGGATTTGATTGGTTTAAACGTAAAACAAACAAAAAAGATACTCATGAAAATGAAGTAGAGTCAACAGATGAAGAAATTTATCAATCAGAAGATAATCATCAGGAACATAAACAGAATCATGAACATGTTCAAGACAAAGATAAAGATAAAGATAAAGAAGAAAGTAAATTCAAAAAACTAATGAAATCTCTATTTGAATGATTATTGGCCAATAAAACTAGGAGGAAATTTAAATGTTAGAATTTGAACAAGGATTTAATCATTTAGCGACTTTAAAGGTCATTGGTGTAGGTGGTGGCGGTAACAACGCCGTAAACCGAATGATTGACCACGGAATGAATAATGTTGAATTTATCGCTATCAACACAGACGGTCAAGCTTTAAACTTATCTAAAGCTGAATCTAAAATCCAAATCGGTGAAAAATTAACACGTGGTTTAGGAGCAGGAGCTAATCCTGAAATCGGTAAAAAAGCTGCAGAGGAATCTCGTGAACAAATTGAAGATGCAATCCAAGGTGCAGACATGGTATTTGTTACTTCTGGTATGGGTGGCGGAACTGGTACTGGTGCAGCACCAGTCGTTGCTAAAATTGCAAAAGAAATGGGCGCATTAACTGTTGGTGTTGTAACTCGTCCATTTAGTTTTGAAGGACGTAAACGTCAAACTCAAGCTGCTGCTGGAGTAGAAGCTATGAAAGCTGCAGTAGATACATTAATCGTTATACCAAATGACCGTTTATTAGATATCGTTGACAAATCTACGCCAATGATGGAAGCATTTAAAGAAGCTGACAACGTGTTACGCCAAGGTGTACAAGGTATTTCAGACTTAATCGCTGTTTCTGGTGAAGTAAACTTAGACTTTGCAGACGTTAAGACAATTATGTCTAACCAAGGTTCTGCATTAATGGGTATTGGTGTTTCTTCTGGTGAAAATAGAGCGGTAGAAGCTGCTAAAAAAGCAATCTCTTCTCCATTACTTGAAACATCTATCGTTGGTGCACAAGGTGTGCTTATGAATATTACTGGTGGCGAGTCATTGTCATTATTTGAAGCACAAGAGGCTGCTGATATTGTCCAAGATGCTGCAGATGAAGACGTTAATATGATTTTCGGTACAGTTATTAATCCTGAATTACAAGATGAGATTGTTGTAACAGTTATTGCAACTGGTTTTGATGACAAACCAACATCACATGGTCGTAAATCTGGTAGCACTGGATTCGGAACAAGCGTAAATACTTCTAGCAATGCAACTTCTAAAGATGAATCATTCACTTCAAATTCATCAAATGCACAAGCAACTGATAGTGTAAGTGAAAGAACACATACAACTAAAGAAGATGATATTCCTAGCTTCATTAGAAATAGAGAAGAAAGACGTTCAAGAAGAACAAGACGTTAATCGGTTAATATATATACACAAATAATTCAACACAAATCATCAGATAACATATCTGATGATTTTTTTACTAATTTTTAGAACATGTAGAAGGACATTTAAGTTTTTCAAAGTTATTAAAAGTGTTTAAGTATCGTGTGAAAATTAAGTCAAAAATTATTTGCGCAACATTTTAACTTTAAACATAAATGTTATATTATATAATTATTAACTTTGTACAGTTAGACGAAGATAATTTAAATGAAATGATGGTGACGATCGAGTGAATGATAATTTTAAAAAGCAACCGCATCATTTAATATATGAAGAGTTATTACAACAAGGTATTACTCTAGGTATTACAACTAGAGGAGATGGTTTAAGTGACTATCCTAAAAATGCTTTTAATATGGCGAGATATATTGATGATCGCCCATATAATATTACTCAACATCAATTGCAATTAGCTGAAGAAATTGCGTTTGATAGAAAAAATTGGGTGTTTCCCATTCAAACACATGAAAATAAAGTCGCTTGTATTACAAAGGATGATATAGGCACAAATATAGACACTTTAACTGATGCGCTTCATGGTATTGATGCGATGTACACATATGATAGTAATGTCTTATTAACGATGTGTTATGCAGACTGTGTACCAGTATATTTTTATAGTACAAAACATCATTTTATTGCATTGGCCCATGCAGGGTGGCGTGGTACCTATACTGAAATTGTAAAAGAAGTGCTAAAACATGTGAACTTTGATTTGAAAGACTTACATGTCGTTATTGGACCATCTACATCATCAAGTTATGAAATTAATGATGATATTAAAAGTAAATTTGAAACATTGCCAATTGATAGTGCCAACTATATTGAAACTAGAGGACGAGATCGTCATGGTATTGATTTGAAAAAAGCCAATGCTGCATTATTAAATTATTATGGTGTTCCTAAAGAAAATATTTATACGACAGCGTATGCTACATCTGAACATTTAGAATTATTTTTCTCTTATCGATTAGAAAAAGGTCAAACAGGACGCATGTTAGCATTCATTGGTCAACAGTAAACAAGGAGGAGATATGCTTGCGTGTGAAAGATAATTTACAACAAATCTCAACACAAATTAATGACAAAAGTGAAAAAAATAATTTTTCAACAAAACCAAACGTGATTGCAGTTACAAAATATGTTACAATAGAGCGAGCTAAAGAAGCGTATGAGGCTGGAATAAGACATTTTGGTGAGAATAGATTGGAAGGCTTTTTTCAAAAGAAAGAAGCATTACCATCAGATGCGGTGATCCATTTTATAGGATCATTACAATCTCGAAAAGTTAAGGACGTTATAAACGACGTAGATTATTTCCATGCTTTAGATCGATTGAGCTTAGCCAAAGAAATTAACAAACGTGCAGAACATAAAATTAAATGTTTCTTGCAAGTGAACGTTTCGGGAGAAGCTTCTAAACATGGTATTGCTTTAGAAGATGTTGATCAGTTTATAGATGATCTTAAAAAATATGACAAAATCGAAATTGTAGGTTTAATGACGATGGCACCATTGACAGATGATGAAGCATATATTAGATCGTTATTTAAACAGTTACGTTTGAAAAAAGAAGAAATACAACGACTCAATTTAGAATATGCGCCTTGTGATGAATTATCAATGGGAATGAGTAATGACTATCTTATTGCAGTTGAAGAAGGTGCGACGTTTGTTAGAATTGGGACTAAACTTGTAGGAGAAGAGGAGTGAGCCACTTGGCTTTAAAAGATTTATTTAGTGGATTTTTTGTAATAGATGATGAAGAGGAAGTAGAAGTACCTGACAAACAACAACAGGTCAATGAAGCGCCAGCAAAAGAGCAGTCACAACAAACAACAAAACAAAACGCAATCAAATCAGTCCCTCAAAAATCTGCATCAAGATATACAACAACGTCAGAAGAAAGGAATAACCGTATGTCTAATTATTCAAAAAATAATTCACGTAATGTTGTAACTATGAACAATGCTACACCAAACAATGCATCACAAGAAAGTTCAAAAATGTGTTTATTCGAACCACGTGTTTTTTCAGATACACAAGATATTGCTGATGAGCTTAAAAACCGCCGTGCGACACTTGTCAATTTACAACGTATTGATAAAGTATCAGCGAAAAGAATTATTGATTTTTTAAGCGGTACTGTTTATGCAATCGGTGGAGATATCCAACGTGTAGGTACTGATATTTTCTTATGTACGCCTGATAATGTGGAAGTAGCTGGAAGCATTACAGACCATATTGAAAATATGGAACATTCATTCGACTAAGGAGTTAACATATGGATATAAATGTGCTAGCTACAATATTTAAATTTATCCTTTTTGTTGTTGAAATTTATTATTTCGGCATGATTATATATTTCTTTACATCTTGGGTACCAAGTATTAGAGAAACTAAGATAGGTTATTTTTTAGCGAAAATATATGAACCTTTCTTACAACCATTTAGAAAAGTAATTCCACCTATTGGAATTATCGACATATCATCAATCGCTGCAATTTTCGTTTTAGTATTATTCCAAAAAGGGTTACTCCAAATCTTTAATTGGATTTTAATTCAATTACAATAAATTAAGCGACATAACGAGGCAAGGGTACATGATACTTTAGCCTCGTTTTTGATATGTATTTTTCTGAATATAAGGGCAATAGATGGTATTTTATAATTTTTTTAAGGTAGTGATTAACATAGATATTTATCAACACTTTAGACAGGAAGAATACGAATTAATTGATCAGCTAACGGATAAATGTGATCAAGCGGAACAGCATTATGCACCAGTATTAACGCATTTTTTAGATCCAAGAGGGCAATATATATTGGAAGTGATTTGTGGCAGTTATGAAGATTTAAACGTATCTTTTTATGGTGGACCTAATGCTGAAAGAAAAAGAGCAATCATTTCGCCGAACTATTATGAACCTAAAGAAAGCGACTTTGAATTAACTTTAATGGAAATAGATTATCCTGAAAAATTCGTCACTTTAAAACATCAACATATTTTAGGGACATTAATGTCTTTAGGTATCGAACGCGAACAAGTTGGAGATATAATTGTGAATGAACGAATTCAATTTGTTTTGACAAGTAGATTGGAATCATTTATTATGTTAGAATTACAACGTATTAAAGGCGCATCAGTTAAACTTTATACTATTCCAGTAACAGATATGATACAATCTAATGAGAATTGGAAAAATGAAAGTGCAACAGTTAGTTCTTTAAGGTTAGATGTTGTTATTAAAGAAATGATACGTAAATCACGTACGATTGCGAAACAACTAATCGAAAAAAAACGTGTTAAAGTGAATCACACTATTGTTGATTCAGCAGATTTTCAATTACAAGCAAATGATTTAATATCCATCCAAGGTTTTGGTAGAGCACACATTACTGACTTAGGTGGTAAAACTAAAAAAGATAAAACGCACATTACCTATAGAACATTATTCAAATAGTAATGATTTAAGGAGGATAACAAATGCCTTTTACACCAAATGAAATTAAGAATAAAGAGTTTTCACGTGTAAAGAATGGTTTAGAACCTACTGAAGTTGCTAATTTTTTGGAGCAACTAAGCACTGAAATTGAACGTCTTAAAGAAGATAAAAAACAACTTGAAAAAGTAATCGAAGAGAGAGATACTAATATTAAGTCTTATCAAGACGTGCATCAATCTGTAAGTGATGCTTTGATACAAGCTCAAAAAGCTGGTGAAGAAACTAAGCAAGCTGCAGAAAAACAAGCTGAAGCGATTATAGCTAAGGCAGAAGCGCAAGCTAATCAAATGGTTGGTGACGCGGTAGAAAAAGCACGCCGTTTAGCATTCCAGACTGAAGATATGAAACGTCAATCAAAAGTATTTAGATCGCGTTTCCGTATGTTAGTTGAAGCGCAATTAGACTTATTAAAAAACGAAGATTGGGATTACTTGTTGAATTATGATTTAGACGCTGAACAAGTGACGCTTGAAAATATTCATCATTTGCATGAAAATGATTTAAAGCCAGATGAAGTTGCAGCAAATGCACAAAATAATGCATCAAATACATCAGACAATAATCAACAATCCAATGATTCAGAAACAACTAAGAAGTAAGAATTAAATAAAGACAGACGCGTAATATACATTTAACTTTTCACAGCGAATTAGGTAATGGTGAGAGCCTAGTAAAAGCATGTATGTTATATCACTGGCTTTTTAATATTTAAATAATGTAATGAGAGAACTCTAAGTTGAGTTAATAAGGGTGGTACCGCGAGCAATCGTCCCTTTTAATTTAACTTAGAGTTTTTTAAATTTTTAAGGAGTGAAAAAAATGGATTACAAAGAAACGTTATTAATGCCTAAAACAGATTTCCCAATGCGAGGTGGTTTACCAAACAAGGAACCGCAAATTCAAGAAAAATGGGATGCAGAAGATCAATACCATAAAGCGTTAGAAAAAAATAAAGGTAACGAAACATTCATTTTACATGATGGCCCACCATATGCGAATGGTAACTTACATATGGGACATGCCTTGAACAAAATTTTAAAAGACTTTATTGTACGTTATAAAACTATGCAAGGGTTCTATGCACCATACGTACCAGGTTGGGATACACATGGTTTACCAATTGAACAAGCATTAACGAAAAAAGGTGTTGACCGAAAGAAAATGTCAACAGCTGAATTCCGTGAGAAATGTAAAGAATTTGCTTTAGAACAAATTGAATTACAGAAAAAAGATTTTAGACGTTTAGGTGTTCGTGGTGACTTTAATGATCCATATATTACATTAAAACCTGAATACGAAGCTGCACAAATTCGTATTTTTGGAGAAATGGCAGATAAAGGTTTAATTTATAAAGGTAAAAAGCCAGTTTATTGGTCTCCTTCAAGTGAGTCTTCATTAGCAGAAGCAGAAATTGAATATCACGATAAACGTTCAGCATCAATTTACGTTGCATTTGACGTTAAAGATGACAAAGGTGTCGTTGATGCAGATGCTAAATTTATTATCTGGACAACAACGCCATGGACAATTCCATCAAATGTTGCGATTACCGTTCATCCTGAATTAAAATATGGTCAATACAATGTAAATGGCGAAAAATATATTATTGCAGAAGCCTTATCTGACGCTGTAGCAGAAGCACTGGATTGGGATAAAGCATCAATCAAATTAGAAAAAGAATACACAGGTAAAGAATTAGAGTATGTTGTAGCACAACATCCATTCTTAGACAGAGAATCGTTAGTGATTAATGGTGATCATGTTACTACAGATGCTGGTACAGGTTGTGTACATACAGCACCAGGTCACGGGGAAGATGACTATATTGTTGGTCAAAAATATGAATTACCAGTAATTAGTCCAATCGATGATAAAGGTGTATTTACTGAAGAAGGCGGCCAATTTGAAGGGATGTTCTATGATAAAGCTAATAAAGCCGTTACTGATTTATTAACAGAAAAAGGTGCACTATTAAAATTAGACTTTATTACACATAGCTATCCACACGACTGGAGAACAAAAAAACCTGTAATCTTCCGTGCTACACCACAATGGTTTGCCTCAATCAGTAAAGTAAGACAAGATATTTTAGATGCAATCGAAAATACAAACTTCAAAGTAAATTGGGGTAAAACACGTATTTACAATATGGTTCGTGACCGTGGCGAATGGGTTATTTCTCGTCAACGTGTGTGGGGTGTACCGTTACCAGTATTTTATGCTGAAAATGGCGAAATTATCATGACGAAAGAAACAGTGAATCATGTTGCTGATTTATTTGCAGAACACGGTTCAAATATTTGGTTTGAAAGAGAAGCGAAAGACTTACTACCAGAAGGATTTACACATCCAGGCAGCCCTAACGGTACATTTACTAAAGAAACAGACATTATGGACGTTTGGTTTGATTCTGGTTCATCACACCGTGGCGTGTTGGAAACAAGACCGGAATTAAGTTTCCCAGCGGATATGTATTTAGAAGGTAGTGACCAATATCGTGGTTGGTTCAACTCTTCTATCACAACTTCAGTTGCTACAAGAGGAGTATCACCTTATAAATTCTTACTTTCTCATGGTTTTGTTATGGACGGTGAAGGTAAGAAAATGAGTAAATCTTTAGGTAATGTGATTGTACCTGACCAAGTGGTTAAACAAAAAGGTGCTGATATTGCGAGACTTTGGGTAAGTAGTACGGACTATTTAGCTGATGTTAGAATTTCTGATGAAATTTTAAAACAAACATCTGATGTTTATCGTAAAATCAGAAATACATTAAGATTTATGTTAGGTAACATTAACGATTTCAATCCTGACACAGATAGCATTCCTGAATCAGAGTTATTAGAAGTGGATCGTTACTTGCTAAATCGTTTACGTGAATTTACTGCAAGTACGATTAACAACTATGAAAACTTTGACTACTTAAATATTTATCAAGAAGTTCAAAACTTTATCAATGTTGAGTTAAGTAATTTCTATTTGGATTACGGTAAAGATATTTTATATATTGAACAACGAGATTCTCATATCCGTCGTAGTATGCAAACAGTGTTATATCAAATTTTAGTTGATATGACGAAGTTGTTAGCACCAATCTTAGTGCATACAGCTGAAGAAGTTTGGTCTCATACACCACATGTTAAAGAAGAAAGTGTTCACTTAGCAGACATGCCTAAAGTTGTAGAAGTAGATCAAGCTTTATTGGATAAATGGCGTACATTTATGAATTTACGTGATGATGTGAACCGTGCATTAGAAACTGCTCGTAATGAAAAAGTTATTGGTAAATCATTAGAAGCTAAAGTTACGATTGCTAGTAACGATAAATTTAATGCATCTGAATTCTTAACTTCATTTGATGCATTACATCAATTATTTATCGTGTCACAAGTTAAAGTTGTAGATAAGTTAGATGATCAGGCAACAGCTTATGAACATGGTGATATTGTCATCGAACATGCAGATGGTGAAAAATGTGAAAGATGTTGGAACTATTCAGAGGATCTTGGTGCTGTTGATGAATTGACGCATTTATGCCCACGATGCCAACAAGTTGTAAAATCACTTGTATAATTGAAATTGTATAAAGTACTCATACAGATGATATAAATTAAAGCTCTCTTCATAATCATGTTGTAGTTTTTGTTGACATGATGAAGAGAGTTTTTTTGTGAATAAAAAAAATGACCAAGTTACCGGTCATATGTGTAAAAAAATGTGTGATTTACTAAAATAAAAATTATTCAGGAATGGTACAAATTCTCTGAAGCTTATAAATGCGTTATAGTTGATATTCTCAATTATGTTCGCGATAATTTTAAGTAAAAGTAAGCACAGATATTGAATTTGATAGGAGTTAATTGAATGTATCATAACAGTAACGCAAACTTTGTCAATGGTATCACTTTAAATGTGAGAGATAAGAATGAATTAAAGCCATTTTATGAGGACGTATTAGGATTAAATATTATAAATGAGACATTAACATCGATACAATATGAAGTAGGTCAAAATAATCATGTCATTACACTTGTTGAATTACAAAATGGACGTGAACCTTTAATGTCCGAAGCGGGACTGTTTCATATCGCAATTAAACTACCTCAAATTAGTGATTTAGCTAATTTACTAATTCATTTAAGCGAATATGATATTCCAGTTAACGGAGGTATACAGCCTGCTTCGTTATCATTATTTTTTGAAGACCCAGAAGGAAACGGTTTTAAATTTTATGTTGATAAAGACGAAGCGCAATGGACGAGGCAAAATGATTTAGTAAAAATTGATATTAGACCATTAAATGTACCGAGATTAGTGAGTCATGCAACAAAATTGTTATGGTTAGGTATTCCAGATGACGCTATTATAGGTGCATTGCATATTAAGACAATTCATTTATCAGAGGTAAAAGAGTACTACCTCGATTATTTTGGATTAGAGCAATCGGCATATATGGATGATTATTCAATATTTTTAGCATCGAATGGCTATTATCAACATTTGGCCATGAATGATTGGGTATCAGCAACGAAACGTGTAGAAAATTTTGATACGTATGGATTAGCAATTGTTGACTTTCATTATCCTGAAACAACACATTTAAATTTACAAGGTCCGGATGGTATCTATTATCGCTTTAATCATATCGAAGTTGAAGATTAGTATATACTTTGAATGGACGAACCATATAATGAATCGTTTTTAATGATCTTTTTATACAAGTTATGAAGGAGGCTGGGACATTAAGTTCTTTAGGCAATGTAAAAAGCTGATTTCTATTAATTATTTGATAGAAATCAGCTTTTTTGATATGTATTTTATAATGTACAGCTCGTTGAGCTGCTATTTTCCTTATATTAAGTGCCATTAATACAAAACCTAGCTCTCGTTTAACTTTATTTATTCCTCGAACTGACATTCGAGTGAAACTCAAAATAGCCTACTTTCTTAAATTAACAATATCTATTCTCATAGAATTTGTCCAATTAAGTGTAGACGATTCATGTCTTATTTTTTTAAAGTATTTAAAAGTAAAATTACATGTTAATACGTAGTATTAATGGCGAGACTCCTGAGGGAGCAGTGCCAGTCGAAGACCGAGGCTGAGACGGCACCCTAGGAAGGGACCCATCATCAAAAATTCTATTTATAGAATTTTACAGTAATGTGCCAGATGGGCATAGCGAAGCCATTCAATACGAAGTATTGTATAAATAGAGAACAGCAGTAAGATAATTTTTAATTAGAAAATATCTTACTACTGTCTTTTTAGGGATTTATGTTCCAGCCTGCTTTCCTAATTTTTAATGTCATCTTAAATATGATAAATGAATAATTAAGTTCATATTTAATGTCAAAACATAGTAGTTTATCAAGTATTGAGTGAGTAACATTAGATTTAATGTAATATGCTTACTTTTTTTATTAGCAGGTGTAAGCTATAATATAAAGAGTTGTCTTATGGACGATTGATTGGAGGAACGAAAATGCACAAAAAATATTTTATTGGCACTTCCATTTTAATAGCAGTATTTGTCGTTATATTTGACCAAGTTACTAAATATATTATAGCTACTACAATGAAAATTGGAGATTCATTTGAAGTGATACCGCACTTTTTAAACATAACATCACATCGAAATAATGGTGCTGCATGGGGAATATTGAGTGGAAAAATGACATTTTTCTTTATTATTACCATTATTATATTAATAGCCTTAGTATATTTCTTTATTAAAGATGCTCAATATAATTTGTTTATGCAAGTTGCTATTAGTTTACTTTTTGCAGGTGCACTTGGAAACTTTATTGATAGAATTTTAACAGGAGAAGTTGTTGACTTTATTGATACAAATATTTTTGGTTATGATTTTCCAATATTTAATATCGCAGATTCAAGTTTAACAATTGGTGTAATATTAATTATTATTGCCTTATTAAAGGATACTTCCAATAAAAAGGAGAAGGAGGTTAAGTAATGGAGACTTATGAATTTAACATTACAGATAAAGAACAAACAGGTATGCGTGTAGATAAGTTGCTGCCTGAATTAAATAGTGATTGGTCTCGTAACCAGATACAAGATTGGATTAAAGCAGGTTTAGTCGTTGCAAACGATAAAGTTGTTAAATCTAATTATAAAGTGAAACTTAATGATCATATAGTTGTCACTGAAAAAGAAGTGGTTGAAGCTGATATTCTACCTGAAAATTTAAATTTAGATATTTATTATGAAGATGACGATGTTGCAGTTGTATATAAACCGAAAGGCATGGTAGTTCATCAATCACCAGGGCATTATACCAATACATTAGTTAATGGTTTAATGTATCAAATTAAAAATTTGTCAGGTATTAATGGAGAAATTCGTCCAGGTATTGTTCACCGTATAGATATGGATACTTCTGGTTTATTAATGGTTGCTAAAAATGATATTGCTCATCGTGGGCTTGTAGAACAATTAATGGATAAATCTGTTAAAAGAAAATATATCGCTTTAGTTCACGGGAATATTCCTCATGATTACGGTACAATCGATGCGCCAATTGGTAGAAACAAAAATGATCGTCAATCTATGGCTGTTGTTGATGATGGTAAGGAAGCAGTGACACATTTTAACGTACTAGAACATTTTAAAGATTATACGCTTGTTGAATGTCAACTTGAAACAGGACGTACGCATCAAATCCGTGTGCACATGAAATATATTGGCTTCCCATTAGTTGGTGATCCAAAGTATGGACCGAAAAAGACATTGGATATTGGTGGTCAAGCTCTACATGCTGGACTTATTGGATTCGAACATCCAGTAACAGGTGAATATATTGAAAGACATGCTGAATTACCACAAGACTTTGAAGATTTATTAGATACAATTCGAAAAAGAGATGCATAATTGTGTTGTGCTATAATTACGATAACATTATTATGTAAACTATAAGTATTTATCGTTTTCGTTTTTTTAAAATGAAAACACATTATAAAATAGATTAAGGTTAACATTTTTACTGAGATCGGTTAATTTTTCAATATAGATTGACAAAGCGCCTTATTAGTATTATCCTTATAACAGTTTAAGTACAACATAAAGAGTCTTTAATTGAGCGTCCAGAGAGACGTCAAAGACATGAAAATATAGATATATACTAAAATGATCATAACACTTTCACATATGCAAGAATAAGTAGTAATACTACGATTCTTCTATGTAAATAGGCTGATTGTATATACTAAACCTCATGTCGATATTAAAGACATGAGGTTTTTTGTTTCTAAATTTTGAAAGGGTGAGAATATGTCTGAACGTATCATAATGGATGATGCCGCAATACAACGTACAGTGACGAGAATCGCTCACGAAATTTTGGAGTATAACAAAGGTACTGATAATTTAATTCTTTTAGGTATCAAAACAAGAGGTGAATATTTAGCGAATCGTATACAAGATAAAATTCATCAAATTGAGCAACAACGTATACCTACTGGAACAATTGATATTACATACTTTAGAGATGATATAGAGCACATGTCATCACTTACGACAAAAGACGCAATAGACATCGACACAGATATTACAGATAAAGTAGTCATCATTATTGATGATGTGCTGTATACTGGTCGAACGGTTCGTGCTTCACTTGATGCTATTTTGCTAAATGCTAGACCTATTAAAATTGGTTTAGCTGCTTTGGTTGATCGAGGACATCGTGAGTTACCAATTCGAGCAGATTTTGTTGGTAAAAATATACCTACTTCTAAAGAGGAAACGGTAAGTGTCTATTTAGAAGAAATGGATCAAAGAAATGCAGTTATAATTAAATAATACCCCTTTTAATTCAGTACGAGAGACTGAAAAAGGTGGGGGAGTTGAATGATAAATAAGTTTTCATATGCTTGTTTATCTAATAATACCCTCATGTTCGACAACTATAAGTCAATTTCTATGGACGAAAATGACTTGTAGCAACTTGTCACACTTTTTGTCTCTTTACATATACTGATGTAAAGAGATTTTTTTATTATCGGAGGAAATGAATATTATGCAAAATGATGAAATGTTTGAACGAACAGTAAAACCTGTACTAGATGTAAATGAAAAACCACAACCAGCGCAATGGGCATTTTTAAGCTTACAACATTTATTTGCGATGTTTGGCGCAACAGTACTAGTACCATTCTTAACAGGACTACCAATATCCGCAGCGTTACTAGCTTCGGGAATCGGTACATTACTTTATATCTTAATAACGAAGGCGCAAATACCAGCATACTTGGGATCTAGCTTTGCATTTATCACACCAATTATCACGGGATTAAGTACGCATAGCTTAGGAGACATGCTTGTAGCATTATTCATGAGTGGTGTTATGTACGTCATCATCGGAATTCTAATCAAATTAAGTGGGACAGCATGGTTAATGAAATTATTACCACCAGTTGTTGTTGGACCAGTCATCATGGTAATTGGTTTAAGCTTAGCGCCTACTGCAGTCAATATGGCAATGTATGAAAATCCTGGAGATATGAAAGGTTACAATATCAGTTTCTTAATTGTTGCAATGATAACCTTGCTTGTAACAATAGTCGTTCAAGGATTTTTTAAAGGATTCCTATCTTTAATTCCAGTACTTGTAGGTATTATCGTAGGTTATGTGGTAGCGATTTTTATGGGGATTGTGAAATTTGATGCAATTATGTCAGCAAAATGGATAGATTTCCCTCATATTTATCTGCCATTTAAAGATTATGTACCTTCATTTCACTTAGGACTTGTACTTGTAATGATTCCGATTGTGTTTGTAACAGTAAGTGAACATATTGGGCACCAAATGGTATTGAATAAAATCGTAGGTAGAAACTTCTTTGAAAAGCCAGGACTTGATAAATCAATCATTGGTGATGGTGTTTCTACAATGTTTGCCAGTATTATTGGTGGACCACCAAGTACAACATACGGTGAAAATATCGGTGTATTAGCGATTACAAGAATATACAGTATTTACGTCATTGGTGGTGCAGCAGTTATAGCAATTGTTTTAGCATTCATTGGTAAGTTCACTGCATTAATTTCTTCTATACCTACACCAGTTATGGGAGGAGTATCTATATTACTTTTCGGTATTATTGCAGCAAGTGGCTTAAGAATGTTAGTTGAAAGCAAAGTAGATTTTGCGAACAATCGAAATTTAGTTATAGCTTCTGTAATTTTAGTTGTAGGTATCGGTAATTTAGTATTTAACTTAAAAGAAATTGGTATCAACCTTCAAATTGAGGGGATGGCATTAGCTGCACTTTCAGGAATTATTTTGAACTTAATCTTACCTAAAGAGAAAAAACAAAACAATTAAGATTTACAAATTAAGGAGGGCGCTTTTATGAATCATTTATTATCAATGGAACATTTATCTACAGATCAAATATACAAACTTATCCAAAAGGCAAGTCAATTTAAATCTGGTGAACGTCAACTACCAAACTTTGAAGGGAAATATGTCGCAAATTTATTCTTTGAAAATTCTACTCGAACAAAATGTAGTTTTGAAATGGCAGAACTTAAGCTAGGGTTAAAAACGATTAGCTTTGAAACATCAACATCATCTGTTTCAAAAGGTGAATCTTTATATGACACATGTAAAACTTTAGAAAGTATTGGCTGTGATTTATTAGTCATTAGACATCCGTTTAATAACTACTATGAAAAATTAGCGAATATTAACATCCCAATTGCGAATGCTGGTGATGGTAGTGGACAACATCCAACACAAAGTTTACTTGATTTAATGACGATATATGAAGAATATGGATATTTTGAAGGCTTGAATGTATTGATTTGTGGAGACATTAAAAATTCACGTGTCGCACGTAGTAATTACCATAGTTTAAAAGCATTAGGTGCAAACGTAATGTTTAATAGCCCAAATGCTTGGATTGATGATTCTTTAGAAGCACCTTATGTAAATATAGATGATGTTATAGAAACAGTAGATATAGTTATGTTGTTAAGAATTCAACATGAAAGACATGGGCTTGCAGAAGAAACTAGATTTGCAGCAGATGATTATCATCAAAAGCATGGCTTAAATGAAGTGCGCTATAACAAATTACAAGAACATGCTATTGTTATGCATCCGGCACCTGTGAATAGAGGAGTAGAAATACAAAGCGATTTAGTAGAAGCTTCAAAATCAAGAATTTTTAAGCAAATGGAAAATGGCGTTTACTTAAGAATGGCAGTCATTGATGAATTATTAAAATAGGTAAGGGGACGAAAATGATGAAATTAATTAAAAACGGTAAAGTATTACAAAATGGAGAATTACAACAAGCAGATATTTTAATTGATGGTAAGGTAATTAAACAAATTGCACCTGCAATTGAACCAAGCAATGGTGTTGACATCATAGATGCGAAAGGTCACTTTGTGTCACCTGGATTTGTCGATGTTCATGTTCATTTACGTGAACCTGGTGGTGAATATAAAGAGACAATTGAAACTGGTACTAAAGCTGCTGCTAGAGGCGGATTTACAACTGTATGTCCAATGCCTAACACAAGACCGGTACCAGATTCTGTAGAACATTTTGAAGCTTTACAAAAATTAATCGATGACAATGCTCAAGTACGTGTATTACCTTATGCTTCAATTACAACACGTCAATTAGGTAAAGAATTGGTTGATTTCCCAGCACTAGTAAAAGAAGGTGCCTTTGCGTTTACAGATGACGGTGTAGGAGTACAAACTGCAAGCATGATGTATGAAGGCATGATTGAAGCTGCAAAAGTAAACAAAGCCATCGTAGCACACTGTGAAGATAATTCATTAATCTATGGTGGTGCAATGCATGAAGGGAAACGCAGTAAAGAGTTAGGTATACCAGGTATTCCAAACATTTGTGAATCTGTTCAAATCGCAAGAGATGTACTATTAGCTGAAGCAGCAGGTTGTCATTATCATGTATGTCATGTTTCTACTAAAGAAAGTGTTAGAGTCATTCGTGACGCTAAACGCGCAGGCATTCATGTTACAGCTGAAGTTACACCACACCATTTATTGTTAACAGAAGATGATATTCCTGGTAATAATGCCATTTATAAAATGAATCCACCATTGAGAAGTACTGAAGATAGAGAGGCTTTGTTAGAAGGGTTACTAGACGGTACAATTGACTGTATCGCAACAGACCATGCACCACATGCACGTGATGAAAAAGCACAACCAATGGAAAAAGCACCATTCGGAATTGTTGGTAGTGAAACAGCATTCCCATTATTATATACGCATTTTGTAAAAAATGGTGATTGGACATTACAACAATTAGTAGATTACTTAACAATTAAACCATGTGAGACATTTAATTTAGAATACGGCACATTAAAAGAAAATGGTTATGCAGATTTAACAATCATTGATTTAGATAGTGAACAAGAAATTAAAGGAGAAGATTTCTTATCAAAAGCAGATAATACACCATTTATCGGCTATAAAGTTTATGGAAATCCGATCTTAACAATGGTTGAAGGCGAAGTTAAATTTGAGGGGGATAAATAATATGCAAAGCAAACGTTATCTAGTGTTAGAAGACGGTTCTTTTTACGAAGGCTACCGTTTAGGATCTGATAACTTAACTGTAGGAGAAATTGTATTTAATACAGCTATGACAGGTTATCAAGAAACTATTTCAGATCCATCATATACAGGTCAGATCATTACTTTTACGTATCCATTAATCGGTAATTATGGTATCAATAGAGACGATTTTGAATCATTAGTACCTACATTAAACGGTATTGTAGTGAAAGAAGCGAGTGCGCATCCAAGTAATTTTAGACAACAAAAGACACTTCATGACGTTTTAGAATTGCATCAAATTCCAGGGATTGCAGGTGTTGATACAAGAAGTATTACGCGTAAAATTCGACAACACGGTGTGTTAAAAGCTGGTTTTACTGATCG
Organism: Staphylococcus sp. HMSC36A10; assembly: GCF_001838845.1. Taxonomy (NCBI): domain Bacteria; kingdom Bacillati; phylum Bacillota; class Bacilli; order Caryophanales; family Staphylococcaceae; genus Staphylococcus; species Staphylococcus sp. HMSC36A10. Next base: position 247,864 of record NZ_KV839122.1, on the reverse strand, counting down.
AAAAGAAGATATTGATCAACTTGTCAAACATTTACAACAAGTAGAATTACCTAAAAACGAAGTAGAAATCGTTTCGACTAAAACACCGTATGTTTCGACAGGTAAGGATCTAAGTGTCGTACTTGTAGACTTTGGTAAGAAGCAAAATATTGTTCGAGAATTAAACGTCAGAGGTTGTAACGTCACAGTTGTACCATATACAACTACTGCCGAAGAAATTTTAGCAATGGCTCCAGATGGCGTTATGCTATCAAACGGACCAGGTAATCCTGAAGTTGTAGAATGTGCGATTCCAATGATTCAAGGAATTTTAGGGAAAATTCCGTTCTTTGGTATCTGTCTAGGACATCAACTTTTTGCATTATCTCAAGGAGCAAGCTCATTTAAAATGAAGTTTGGTCATCGTGGTGCGAACCATCCAGTTAAAAATTTAGAGACTGGAAAAGTTGATATTACGAGTCAAAACCATGGATATGCAATAGATATAGATTCGTTAAAAAGTACTGATTTAGAAGTTACTCATCTTGCATTAAATGATGGTACTGTAGAAGGTTTAAAACATAAAACATTACCAGCATTTTCTGTTCAATACCATCCTGAAGCAAATCCAGGACCGTCAGATTCAAACTATCTATTTGATGATTTTGTAGCAATGATGACTAATTTTAAGGAAAAGGAGCGTCATATCAATGCCTAAACGTAATGATATCAAAACAATTTTAGTAATAGGGTCTGGGCCAATTATCATAGGTCAAGCAGCTGAATTTGATTATGCTGGAACACAAGCATGTCTAGCTTTAAAAGAAGAGGGATATCGAGTTATTCTTGTAAATTCAAATCCAGCGACAATCATGACTGATAAGGAAATTGCGGATAAAGTATATATCGAACCGTTAACTCATGATTTTATAGCGCGAATTATACGTAAAGAGCAACCTGACGCTTTACTTCCAACTTTAGGTGGTCAAACAGGTTTAAACATGGCGATTCAACTACACGAAAGTGGTGTGCTTCAAGATAATAACGTCCAATTATTAGGAACTGAGCTAACATCAATTCAACAAGCAGAAGACCGTGAAATGTTTAGAACATTAATGAATGATTTAAACGTTCCTGTACCAGAGAGTGACATTGTAAATACAGTAGAGCAAGCCTTTAAATTCAAAGAGCAAGTGGGATACCCGCTAATTGTTAGACCGGCATTTACGATGGGTGGTACCGGAGGCGGTATTTGTCATAATGATGAAGAATTACATGAAATCGTCTCAAATGGTCTTCATTATAGTCCAGCAACGCAATGTTTATTAGAAAAATCTATCGCAGGTTTTAAAGAAATCGAATACGAAGTAATGCGTGATAAAAACGATAATGCCATCGTTGTATGTAACATGGAAAATATTGATCCAGTTGGTATTCATACTGGCGATTCAATTGTTGTGGCTCCTAGTCAAACATTATCAGATGTTGAGTATCAAATGTTACGTGATGTTTCATTAAAAGTTATTCGAGCTTTAGGTATCGAAGGTGGTTGTAATGTTCAATTAGCATTAGATCCCCATTCATTCGATTATTATATTATAGAAGTAAATCCGCGTGTATCACGTTCATCAGCGTTAGCTTCAAAAGCAACAGGATATCCTATTGCAAAATTAGCTGCTAAAATCGCGGTTGGTCTAACATTAGATGAAATGTTAAATCCAATTACAGGAACATCTTATGCAGCGTTTGAACCAACTTTAGACTATGTGATTTCAAAAATACCAAGATTTCCTTTTGATAAATTTGAAAAAGGAGAACGAGAGCTTGGCACACAAATGAAAGCAACAGGTGAAGTTATGGCCATTGGTCGAACTTACGAAGAATCATTGTTAAAAGCAATTCGATCACTTGAGTATGGTGTGCATCACTTAGGATTACCAAATGGTGAAAGCTTCGATCTTGATTATATTAAAGAACGTATTTCACACCAAGATGATGAACGATTATTTTTCATCGGCGAAGCAATTAGAAGAGGGACAACATTAGAAGAAATTCATAATATGACTCAGATTGATTACTTCTTCTTACACAAGTTCCAAAACATTATTGATATTGAGCATCAATTAAAAGAGCATCAAGGTGATTTAGAATATCTTAAATATGCAAAAGATTATGGATTTAGTGATAAAACAATAGCGCATCGCTTTAATATGACGGAAGAAGAAGTATATCAATTGCGTATGGAAAATGATATTAAACCTGTTTACAAGATGGTTGATACTTGCGCAGCTGAATTTGAATCTTCAACACCATATTATTATGGTACATACGAAACTGAAAATGAATCCATAGTTACTGACAAAGAAAAAATCTTAGTATTAGGCTCTGGACCAATTCGAATCGGCCAAGGTGTAGAATTTGACTATGCGACAGTTCACGCCGTTTGGGCAATTCAAAAAGCAGGGTACGAAGCGATAATTGTGAATAACAATCCAGAAACAGTTTCAACAGACTTCTCAATTTCTGACAAATTATACTTTGAACCTTTAACTGAAGAAGATGTGATGAATATCATTAATTTAGAAAAACCTAAAGGTGTCGTTGTACAATTTGGAGGACAAACAGCGATTAATTTAGCAGACAAATTGGCTAAACATGGTGTTAAAATACTTGGTACTTCACTAGAAAATCTAAATCGTGCTGAAGATAGAAAAGAATTTGAAGCACTATTAAGAAAAATTAACGTGCCACAGCCACAAGGGAAAACAGCTACATCACCTGAGGAAGCATTAGCGAATGCTGCAGAAATCGGATATCCGGTTGTAGTAAGACCTTCTTATGTATTAGGTGGTCGCGCAATGGAAATTGTAGACAATGACAAAGAGTTAGAAAACTATATGACCCAGGCTGTAAAAGCGAGTCCGGAACATCCGGTACTAGTCGATAGATATTTAACTGGTAAAGAAATTGAAGTTGATGCGATTTGTGATGGAGAAACGGTCATTATTCCAGGAATCATGGAACATATTGAACGTGCTGGTGTACATAGTGGTGACTCAATCGCTGTATATCCGCCACAAACTTTGACAGAAGACGAGTTAGCAACACTTGAGGACTATACTATAAAATTAGCTAAAGGTTTAAACATCATTGGCTTAATCAACATTCAATTCGTTATAGCTCACGATGGTGTATATGTTTTAGAAGTAAACCCACGTTCTAGTAGAACGGTACCATTCTTAAGTAAAATTACTGATATTCCAATGGCACAATTAGCTATGCGAGCAATCATTGGGGAAAAACTAACAGATATGGGTTATCAAGAAGGGGTTCAACCATATGCTGAGGGTGTCTTTGTGAAAGCACCGGTATTTAGTTTTAATAAATTGAAAAATGTTGATATTACTTTAGGACCTGAAATGAAGTCAACAGGTGAAGTGATGGGGAAAGATACTACATTAGAAAAGGCGTTATTCAAAGGGTTAACAGGTAGTGGCGTTGAAGTTAAAGATCACGGTACAGTATTAATGACCGTCAGTGACAAAGATAAAGAGGAAGTTGTTAAATTGGCACAACGCTTAAATGAAGTTGGCTATAAAATTTTAGCAACGTCTGGAACAGCTAATAAATTAGCTGAGTATGACATACCTGCAGAAGTAGTAGGCAAAATTGGTGGCGAAAATGATTTATTAACACGTATTCAAAATGGTGATGTTCAAATCGTTATAAATACAATGACTAAAGGTAAAGAAGTAGAAAGGGATGGCTTCCAAATTAGACGTACTACAGTTGAAAATGGTATTCCATGTTTGACATCTTTAGATACAGCTAATGCCTTAACGAATGTAATTGAAAGTATGACATTTACAATGCGTCAAATGTAAATCAATCAAACTGTATCGGTGGGGCTGTAATTAACCATTTACTTAAAGAAGTTTATATTACAGCCTCATTATTTTAATGAATTTCTTAATATAAAGGGAGACATATATGATGAAAGATTTACCAATTATTGCATTAGATTTTGAATCAAAAGAAAAAGTAAATCAATTTTTAGATTTATTTGATGAATCATTATTCGTAAAAGTAGGTATGGAACTTTTTTATCAAGAAGGTCCTCAATTAATTAATGAGATAAAAGAAAGAGGCCATGATGTATTTTTAGATTTAAAATTGCATGATATTCCTAATACAGTAGGTAAGGCGATGGAAGGACTAGCTAAATTGAATGTTGATCTGGTAAATGTTCATGCTGCTGGTGGCGTAAAAATGATGTCTGAGGCCATTAAAGGATTAAGAAAACATAATCAACATACAAAAATTATTGCAGTAACACAGCTTACGTCAACAACAGAAGACATGTTACGACACGAACAAAATATACAAACATCGATTGAAGAGGCCGTTTTAAATTATGCCAAGTTAGCAAATGCAGCTGGTTTAGATGGCGTTGTTTGTTCACCTCTTGAAAGTCGTATGTTGACTGAAAAGTTAGGTACATCATTTTTAAAAGTAACACCAGGTATTAGACCTAAAGGTGCATCTCAAGATGACCAACACCGTATTACGACACCGGAAGAAGCAAGACAGCTTGGTTCGACGCATATTGTAGTCGGTAGACCGATTACACAAAGTGACAATCCAGTCGAAAGTTATCATAAAATTAAAGAAAGTTGGTTAGTATAATGGCTAAAGAAATTGCAAAATCATTATTAGATATTGAAGCTGTAACATTATCACCAAATGATTTATATACATGGAGTTCAGGTATTAAATCACCGATTTACTGTGATAACCGTGTTACGTTAGGTTATCCTTTAGTTCGAGGCGCAATCCGCGATGGTTTAATTAACTTAATTAAAGAACACTTTCCTGAAGTAGAAGTTATTTCTGGTACTGCAACAGCTGGTATTCCACATGCAGCTTTTATTGCTGAAAAATTAAAATTACCAATGAATTATGTTCGTTCATCAAATAAGAGTCATGGTAAGCAAAATCAAATCGAAGGTGCTAAAAGTGAAGGTAAAAAAGTAGTTGTGATAGAAGATTTAATTTCGACAGGGGGATCTTCAGTCACAGCAGTTGAAGCCTTAAAACAAGCAGGTGCAGAAGTATTAGGTGTTGTAGCTATCTTTACTTACGGTTTGAAAAAAGCAGATGATACATTTAGCAATATTCAACTACCTTTTTACACTTTAAGTGATTACAATGAATTAATTGAAGTAGCTGAAAATGAAGGTAAAATTTCTAGTGAAGATATCCAAACATTAGTTGAATGGAGAGACAACTTAGCATAATATAGACACTAGAAGGAGGAATTCAACAAATGAATGACAAAACATCTAATGATTTATATGGGAAGATAAAACATTGTAACGAATTTATCAATCATTCAAATGATTCCAATCTATCTAGTAGTCACGATGTCGACGAAAGTTCAACGAAGCAAAAACATATAAAAAATAAAACAACTATAGATCATAATGATGATTTATTTAAACATGTAAAGGATATATTACGTAAACAAGGACAAATTTAAAAACAAAAAAGCTATAGTGTTTAATATCAGGGGCTGCTTAACCGCATCCGAATATTACAAACACTATAGCTTTTATTATATAAAAAATTTATTAGCGGATAATTAACTTTATTAAAATCCAACCAATTAAGAATACGAGTAATAGGACTAATACTGGAATCACATAATGTAACATAACGTCCCTCCTTTAACTTAATTTTAATTGTAATCAAATTTGACAATAAGTCAAAACATTAATACCTATGATAAGTATCATTTATTAACATATGTATCATATTTTTAATCTTGCGTAATTTTTATCGTTAACTATGTGATTTAATCAACAGGCCAATAAGACGTTTGTCATTCGTGCACATAACGGTATGACGCGCTTTTGTCATTTTAATTATGTTAAGATAATAGTAGTTATAGAAGTTCGACCTATAGGAGGCATAGCATGGATATTCCAAAAATCACGACATTTTTAATGTTTAATAACCAAGCTGAAGAAGCTGTTAAACTATACACAAGCTTATTTGAAGATAGTGAGATTATAACAATGGCTAAGTATGGTGAAAATGGACCTGGTGATCCCGGGACTGTACAACACTCAATATTTACATTAAATGGACAAGTATTCATGGCGATTGATGCTAATAGTGGCACAGAATTACCAATGAATCCTGCGATTTCATTATTTGTTACAGTAAAAGATACTATTGAAATGGAACGGCTATTTAATGGATTAAAAGATGAAGGTGCCATTTTAATGCCAAAAACGAATATGCCACCATACAGAGAGTTTGCTTGGGTTCAAGATAAGTTTGGAGTAAGTTTTCAATTAGCTTTACCTGAGTAAAAGGATTTGCACAGCGTTGAATGATAAAGAAACACTTTTTCTTATGCATGCGTTTTACCTATGTATTTCTATTTTAAGTACACATTAGCATTTTAGTTTCACTCATTTTTAAAATCACAAAGATAATTTGTAACTTAAATGATGATACGTTATTTAAAAACACGATACTTCGTTTCAATGAACGCATTAAATTAAAAATAAACACCTCGCAAAAGAAAGTAGTCCTTTCTTATGGTGAGGTGTTTATTTGTCGACAACTTGATTATGATTGTTTCATTTTTTGAATATGTTCATAATCAGGTGTAGCATACAAAGTTTTTTGATTGTCATATGTTACAAACCCAGGCTTTGCACCTGATGGTTTGTGCACATTTTTAATTAATGTGTAATCAACAGGTATTTGTCCAGAATTACCAGCTTTTGAAAAGTATCCTGCTAACATAGCCGCTTCCTTGATTGTCGTATCACTTGGTGCATCATTAAATATAACGACATGTGAACCAGGAATATCTTTTGTGTGTAACCATGTGTGAGTTTTTTTAGCTTTTTTATTTGTTAAATAATCATTTTGCTTGTTATTCTTGCCAACATATATATCGTCGCCATCAGTTGATACATAATGTTGTAATTGAATCTGCGCTTTCTTTTTCTTAGTTTGATTTTTACGCTGTTTCATAAAGCCTTGTTCTGCTAATTCATCTCTAATTTCATCAATGTCATGGACAGAAATATGATGTAATTGTTGTTCGATTGTTGAAAAATAATCTATATTGTCTTTCGTCAATTGAATTTGATGTTGTAATTCACGTTCTCTCGTTTTCATACGATTATATTGTTTATAATAATATTGAGCATTTGCTGATGGGGATTTTGTAGGATTTAAAGGAATGACAACTTCTTCATTCGTATAATAATTCAATGCCGTCACTTCTTTATCGCCTTGCTTAATTCGATATATATTAGCAGTGATCAATTCACCATATAACTGTTCAGTATCTTTATTTTTAGACTGCTCATATTCTTCAATCAACTTCGCTAATTTATTTTGATATTTGTGCAACTGCTGTTGAACAAATCGAACTAAATCATTCGCACGTTGTTTAACGCGTTCACGTTCGCCACGCGCGTCATAAAAACGATCAAGTAAATCATTTAATGAATCGTACGTAACTGTATCATCATTAAATTGATTTAACTTTATAAAATAGAAATCCTCTTTACCTGTTTCATGATTTTTATGAAAAATAGGAGTAGGTGGTAACTTGGTTTCTGCCATTACTTCGTCAAATGCTTCTGGTAATGTTGATGAAGTCATAAATTGACGACGACTAACGATTTCATTCGTAATTAAAGGGCTAAATCCTTCAAACTGATTCAATAATTGTTTAGCAATATTACCTGCGTTAAAATCGATATATTTCAACACCTCTGCACCTGTAATATCATACGGATTTATTTTGTGCTGAGTAGGTGGTGCTTCATAATTAAATCCTGGCATTACTGTACGATAGTGATTCGTATTTGGTGTTAAGTGTTTAAATCCTTCAATTATTTTGCGATTTTCATCTACTAAAATTAAGTTACTATGTTTACCCATAATCTCAAGGATGACAGTGCGGTAAATAGTATCGCCAATTTCATCTTTACTCTTTATATCGATTTCAATGCGACGATCATTACCAATTTGCTTAATCGATTCGATAATACCACCTTCTAAGTGTTTTCTAAAAACACGCGCAAACATGGGTGGATTAAATGGATTATCATATTTTTTAGTAGTCAATTGTAATCTTGAAAAGTTTGGATGGATTGACAATAACAATTGATGGTTTTGTCTATTTTGACGTACAACCATTAGTATCGTGTCATTATCAGGTTGATTGATTTTGTGAACGCGTCCTGTTGTTAAAAATTGTAGAGACTCAACCATTTTCTTTGTAAATAAGCCATCATAAGCCATAATTTATCTTCCACCTTCTTCATATCATTCGTTTCATTTTAACATGATTGTAACTTTTCGGTATAGTTATTGAACCATACATTATGCCATACATTTTACATTATCTAAAAGTTCGCAATTCAATTTATTTAATTAAAATTAATCGTGCAATATAACGATATTGTTAGACCTAATAGAAATTATGGCATGCAATTTCAAATATGCTATACAATATAAAGAACAATGTGATATCATATTTAAATAATAGAAGATTAGCTTAGAGAGGTCGTAAGGCATGGATAATGAAAAAGGATTGTTAATCGTTTTATCAGGACCATCTGGAGTAGGTAAAGGTACTGTTAGAAAACGAATATTTGAAGATCCAAGTACATCGTATAAGTATTCTATTTCAATGACAACACGTCAAATGCGTGAAGGTGAAGTTGATGGCGTAGATTACTTTTTTAAAACTAGGGATGCGTTTGAAGCTTTAATTAAAGATGACCAATTTATAGAATATGCTGAATATGTAGGCAACTATTATGGTACACCAGTTCAATATGTTAAAGATACAATGGACGAAGGTCATGATGTATTTTTAGAAATTGAAGTAGAAGGTGCAAAGCAAGTTAGAAAGAAATTTCCAGATGCGTTATTTATTTTCTTAGCACCTCCAAGTTTAGATCACTTGAGAGAGCGATTAGTAGGTAGAGGAACAGAATCCAATGAGAAAATACAAAGTCGTATTAACGAAGCGCGTAAAGAAGTTGAAATGATGAATTTATACGATTACGTTGTAGTTAATGATGAAGTAGAACTTGCGAAGAATAGAATTCAATGTATTGTAGAAGCTGAGCACTTAAAAAGAGAGCGCGTAGAAGCTAAGTATAGAAAAATGATTTTGGAGGCTAAAAAATAATGTTAAATCCACCATTAAACCAATTAACGTCACAAATTAAATCAAAGTATTTAATTGCAACAACTGCAGCGAAAAGAGCGCGTGAAATTGATGAACAACCTGAAACTGAATTATTAAGTGAATATCATTCATTTAAACCAGTTGGTAGAGCGTTAGAAGAAATTGCTGACGGTAAAATTCGCCCTGTTATTTCAAGTGATTATTATGGTAAAGAATAGTTTCGGCCATTAAAAATATGTGAAGCTAGACGTACATCAAATACGTCAAGGGATATCCAAATCAAACGCACCTATGTAGGTGTGTTTTTTTAGTTTATCCAATGATTGATGTTATAATAATACTAAATTTGTATCTATAAAAAAGTAATGAGCATTTGTGCGCATATGATGATGTAAAGCGTAAATGTCATAGTGATATTTAAGGGAGATTGAATATGAAGAAAATATTATTAGCCGTTACAGGTGGCATTGCGGCATATAAAGCGATTGATTTGACAAGTAAGTTAACACAATCTGGGTATGAAGTTCGCGTTATGTTAACGAATCACGCACAAAAATTTGTGACACCATTAGCATTTCAAGCAATAAGTCGAAATGCTGTTTATACAGATACTTTTATAGAAGAAAATCCTTCAGAAATACAGCATATTGCATTAGGTGATTGGGCAGATGCAATCATTGTTGCACCTGCAACGGCAAATACAATTGCAAAATTGAGTGTAGGTATTGCTGATGATTTGGTGACATCAACGTTGCTAGCAACAGAGACACCGAAATTTATTGCGCCTGCTATGAATGTGCATATGTATGAAAATAAACGTACGCAGCAAAATATTAATATTTTAAAAGAAGATGGGTATCATTTTATCGAACCAGGAAGCGGATTTCTAGCATGTGGTTATGTTGCTAAAGGACGTATGGAAGAACCGCTTCAAATCGTTTCTGTTATTGATGCTCATTTTCAAAATAGTAATCGTTTAGCTAATAGTTCATTTCAAGATAAACGCGCATTGGTTACAGCAGGACCAACTATTGAAGTTATCGATCCAGTCAGATTTGTATCCAATCGTTCTTCTGGAAAAATGGGTTATGCAATAGCTGAAGCATTGCGAAATCGAGGAGCTATCGTGACGTTAGTTGCTGGTCCTACAACACTAGAGGATCCAAAAGATATTGAAGTTATTCATGTTCAAAGTGCTGAAGAAATGTTTGAACAAGTGACAAGCCGATTTGACGAACAAGATATTGTTGTAAAAGCAGCAGCCGTATCTGACTATACACCGGTTGATGTATTAGAACATAAGATGAAAAAGCAGGATGGTGATTTGTCAGTATCTTTTAAACGTACTAAAGACATTCTTAAATATTTAGGTGAACATAAAACATCACAGTATTTAATAGGCTTTGCAGCAGAGACTGAAGATATTGAAAATTATGCACAACAAAAATTACGCAAGAAAAATGCAGATGTGATTATTTCAAATAATGTTGGGGATATGTCTATCGGATTTAGTTCTGATGATAATGAATTGACAATGCATTTTAAAAATAATGAAAAAGTAAATATCAAGAAAGGAAAAAAAGTAGTATTAGCTGCACAAATTTTAGATGAACTAGAAACTAGGTGGCAATAATGATAGCGAAAGTCATAGTCGATGTCGCGTCGAAGAGCGTTGACTATAAATTTGATTATATAATTCCCGAACAACTCGAATCTGTCATCCAACCTGGTGTGCGTGTAATTGTACCTTTTGGACCAAGAACGATTCAAGGTTATGTAATGGAAGTAACAGCAGAACCTGATGCACAACTTGACGTTTCGAAGTTAAAAAAAATCATAGAAGTGAAAGATATACAACCTGAATTAACATCAGAATTAATAGCTTTAAGTGAGTGGATGGGTTCAACTCATGTCATTAAACGTATTTCTATGCTAGAAGTGATGCTTCCGAGTGCTATTAAAGCGAAGTATAAAAAAGCATTTAAGATGAAAGATGACATAGAGCTACCTTCAGCTTTATTACAAAAATTTGATAAGCATGGTTACTATTATTATAAAGATGCGCAAAAAAATAATGATATTCAATTGCTTATGAAGTTGTTAAAAGATGATATCGTTGAAGAAAAAACGATTCTCACACAAAATATAACTAAAAAAACCAAGCGTGCTGTTCGTGTCATTGAAGGGTATCATCCTGATGAAGTATTAGCTAAGTTGGAGAAAGTTATTAAACAATACGATTTGTATGCTTACTTGTCTGAAGAACAACATAAAACAATATTTTTAACTGATATTGAGGATATGGGCTTTTCAAAATCCAGTTTAGATGGACTTATCAAAAAAGGTTATGTTGAAAAATATGACGCGGTTGTTGAAAGAGACCCATTTAAAGATAGTGTTTTCGAACAAGAATCAAAACAGCAATTAACAGAAGACCAATATAAAGCATATGAAGCGATTAAAGCTAAAATTGTAAGCCAAGAGCAAGAAACATTTTTACTTCATGGTGTGACGGGATCAGGTAAAACAGAAGTATATTTACAAACGATAGAAGATGTTTTAAGCCAAGGAAAACAGGCGATGATGTTAGTTCCTGAAATCGCTCTAACACCGCAAATGGTTTTACGCTTCAAACGTCGATTTGGTGATGACGTTGCTGTATTACATTCTGGCTTATCTAATGGGGAACGTTATGATGAGTGGCAAAAAATTAGGGATGGTCGTGCGAGAGTAAGTGTTGGTGCAAGGTCAAGTGTGTTCGCACCTTTCAAAAATTTAGGGTTAATCATCATTGATGAAGAACATGAATCTACATATAAACAAGAAGATTATCCGAGATATCACGCTAGAGAAATTGCCCAATGGCGAAGTGAATATCATCACTGTCCAGTCATTTTAGGAAGTGCAACACCATGTCTTGAAAGTTATGCACGAGCTGAAAAAGGCGTTTATCATTTGCTATCATTACCAAACAGAGTGAACCAACAAGCTTTACCTGAAATTGATATAGTAGACATGCGTGAAGAATTGAGTGAAGGTAATCGGTCAATGTTTTCAAAAGATTTACGTGAAGCCATACAATTAAGATTAGATCGACAGGAACAAGTTGTTTTATTTTTAAATCGACGTGGTTATGCATCGTTTATGTTATGTCGGGATTGTGGATATGTACCGCAATGTCCAAACTGTGATATTTCATTAACGTATCATAAAACGACAGACTTATTAAAATGTCACTATTGTGGTTACCAAGAGACGCCACCGAATCAATGTCCAAATTGTGAGAGTGAACACATTCGACAAGTAGGTACTGGTACTCAGAAAGTTGAAGAACTATTGCAACAAGAATTTGAAGATGCGCGCATAATTAGGATGGATGTAGATACAACCTCAAAGAAAGGTGCACATGAAAAGTTATTGACTGAATTCGAAAAAGGTAACGGTGACATTTTACTAGGTACTCAGATGATTGCGAAAGGATTAGATTATCCAAATATTACTTTAGTTGGTGTGCTGAATGCAGATACAATGTTAAATTTACCTGATTTTCGGGCGAGCGAACGTACTTATCAACTATTAACGCAAGTGGCTGGTAGAGCTGGTCGTCATGAAAAGGCAGGTCAAGTCATCATTCAAACGTATAATCCAGACCATTATTCAATATTGGATGTTCAAAAAAATGATTATTTAACATTTTATCGTCAGGAAATGGAATATCGTAAATTAGGAAAGTATCCACCGTATTATTATTTGATTAATTTCACAATCTCACATAAAGAAATGAAGAAGGTTATGGAAGCATCGCAACATGTTCATAAAATTTTATTACAGCATTTAACAGAAAAAGCGCTTGTACTAGGCCCATCTCCGGCAGCACTTGCGAGAATCAACAATGAATTTAGATTCCAAATTTTAGTGAAATATAAAAGTGAACCTGGATTATTAAAAGCCATTCAATTTTTAGATGACTATTACCATGAAAAATTTATAAAAGAAAAATTAGCATTGAAGATTGATATTGATCCACAGATGATGATGTAATTTTTTGACTAAAACACTTTAATATCAATGTTTCCTAAGAGTATGAAAGGTCTTGTTTTTACTTTAAGTACAGAAAAAGGGCAGAATATACAACTGTTAACTATTTAAATTAGCAGTTTATATTCTGTCTTTTTATATGGCTTTATAACTTACGTGATTTTGGTTTGATAAGGAATTTATTAGTATTTTCATTTACGAATTCTGATTTTAATGCAAGCGCCATACTTACTGATGAATAAAAGTACTAATGATTAAACAAACTATTTTTAAATGGCAAATTGAAATAGTGCAAATTTTACACTTATAAATTAATGGCTATAAACTATTTTATATCTATCTATGTTTTAACTACTTAAATTATTAGACAAAACAATTTTCTTAAATTATCAATTAAAGTATTTAAAAATATTGATGGTTAATGTAAAATATCAATATAAATAAGTTTTTTAAATTTATGTATGTTTATTTGATTCAAACAAAATAACTTAAGAGGAGAAAGTTTATGAAAAAGACACTGGGATGTTTACTTTTAATTATGCTTTTAGTCGTAGCAGGTTGTTCTTTTGGTGGGAATCATAAATTATCATCAAAGAAATCAGAAGAATCAAAACAAGAAACTGTAAAAAAAGAATCGGAAGAAGAGAAAGATCCAGATTTAGAGAAATATGAAGAAATAGAGAAGAAAATGAAAGGAATTAAAGATGCGCCATCTCTTGATAAGTTGGATCCATTAATGACAGAAAAGTCGTTTACGAATAGTAAAGGGATTCAAGGATGGAAAGATTACAAAGAATTAATGGGTAAAGTGGAACTTGCAGATTATAGATTTACTAAAGATTCAAAAGGATCTTCAATAAAAGATGTTGATGCATTCTTTAAAGGTAAGAAAGGTATAAAAAGGAAAGTGATTGAAACACACGATGATGTAAAACAAGTTGATTATTGGTATGTAGATCCAGATGGAAAGAAAATTGGCAATTCAAACACACCTGTTTTTTACGCAGAAATTATGACAAAATATAAAGATGGAAAGTTAGTTTATGCATCAGTCGAACCAGGATCTTACGTAATACATAAAGATGATGCAATTAAATATGACGATTATTCTAAGTTAAAAAAATTAAGTCAGCTAACTAAACTTGATCATCCAAAACCAGTTCCATATAGCGTAGCTCAAATCAAATCTTTCGGAGTACCTTTAACAAGCGTTTCATTTATGACACATGGATCAAAGGATACTAAAGATGAAGTGTTGCCGGCATTGGCCTATTTCACTTTTTCACCAAAAAATTATGAAGACAAGTCTAATCCAGATCCAAAAGTTTTAAATTTAGTACATATGGATTTCTTAAATGCATCTAGTGATTTTGGTAACGCACATTTTGTTGTTTTAAGTAAATATATTAAAGAGTATGAATCAAACTATGAAACAGCGTCAGATGATTCTTTAAAATAGTATTTACTGTGTGAAAAATAAATAGTGTACTACATTAAATAATCGCAATAATAATCCCGATAAACAATCAGCATTACTGCTTATCATATAGAGTTCGTAATAACTATAACTCTATGATTCGCAAATAATAAATGATTGTCATCGGGATTTATTTTTATCAATTTATAAAGTGACATTACCTTGTTCATCAGCAGGTTTGAAAACAGTAATCACTGCACTAATAATTGCTAAAATGTGTGGGATACCTGTCCAACAGAATATTAAGTGTAGAATACCTTGCATATTCTTGCCGGCATAAAATTTATGAATACCAAAACTACCTAAGAACAATGCTAATAAAATATAAATAACTTTGTTTACTTGCATTTCTTTCCCTCCAGTTGAATTGCTTATAATGACATTAGCTTCTCTTTTTATTATACCCACTTTTAGTTCAAACATTCTAGTTTAAGCATTCCCAATCATCTAAATTTCAGTTATTCAATCCTTACAATAAATTTAGGATTACACTTCAGTTGCATTGTATTATTTTACGTGTGAAATATACGTAATGAATCACATGACAATCTTTAAATTGAAAAATATACATTCTATGATGTAAGGTCGCATTTTTAATATATTTACGTTATAATGGTTTGATGAATTTTATTGAGGAGTAAGAGCTATGGCGATTAAAAAGTTAGTACCAGCATCGCATCCTATTTTAACGAAAAAAGCGCAAGCAGTTATAAAATTTGATGATTCGTTAAAAAGATTATTACAAGATTTAGAAGATACAATGTATGCACAAGAAGCAGCTGGCTTATGTGCACCTCAAATTAATCAGTCATTGCAAGTGGCAATCATTGATATGGAAATGGAAGGATTATTACAACTTGTTAATCCGAAAATTATTAGTCAATCAAATGAAACGATAACAGACTTAGAAGGTTCAATTACATTGCCAGATGTTTACGGCGAAGTGACAAGAAGTAAAATGATAGTTGTCGAAAGTTATGACGTCAATGGGAACAAAGTTGAACTAACTGCACATGAAGATGTAGCAAGAATGATTTTGCATATTATAGATCAAATGAACGGTATCCCTTTTACAGAACGTGCGGACCGTATTTTAACAGATAAAGAAGTGGAGGCATATTTTATAAATGACTAAAATAATATTTATGGGTACACCAGACTTTTCAACAACTGTTTTAGAAATGCTTATTGCAGAACATGATGTCATTGCAGTCGTAACGCAACCAGATCGACCTGTTGGACGTAAACGTGTTATGACACCACCACCAGTTAAAAAAGTTGCAATGAAATATGATTTACCTGTATATCAGCCTGAAAAATTAAGTGGATCAGAAGAATTAGAACAATTGCTTCAATTAGATGTAGATTTAATTGTAACTGCTGCTTTTGGACAATTATTACCTGAATCATTGTTGGCATTACCAAAACTTGGGGCAATTAATGTACATGCATCATTGTTACCGAAGTATAGAGGTGGTGCACCAATTCATCAGGCAATTATCGATGGTGAACAAGAAACCGGCATAACAATTATGTATATGGTTAAAAAATTAGATGCGGGTAATATTATTTCGCAACAAGCAATTAAAATAGAAGAAAATGATAATGTCGGTACGATGCATGATAAATTAAGTGTATTAGGGGCAGATTTATTAAAAGAAACTTTACCATCTATTATAGAGGGCACAAATGAAAGTGTACCTCAAGATGATACGCAAGCAACATTTGCTTCCAATATTCGACGCGAAGATGAGCGAATTAACTGGAATAAACCAGGAAGACAAGTGTTTAATCAAATTCGTGGATTATCACCATGGCCAGTTGCTTATACAACTATGGATGACACTAACTTGAAAATATACGATGCTGAACTCGTTGAGACTAATAAGATAAACGAGCCTGGAACCATTATAGAAACGACTAAAAAAGCCATTATTGTTGCTACAAATGATAATGAAGCTGTTGCAATTAAAGATATGCAATTAGCTGGGAAAAAGAGAATGTTAGCTGCCAATTATTTAAGTGGTGCGCAAAACACACTAGTAGGGAAGAAACTTATATGATAGAAAACGTGAGAAGTCTTGCTTTTGACACGATTCAAGATATATTAAATGAAGGTGCGTATAGTAACTTGCGTATCAATGAAGTGTTGTCAGAAAATGAATTAAATGCAATGGATAAGGCTTTATTTACAGAAATTGTCTACGGAACCGTTAAAAGAAAATTTACGTTAGATTTTTATTTAAAGCCTTTTGTGAAAACAAAAATTAAGGCATGGGTTAGGCAATTATTATGGATGAGTATTTATCAATATGTTTATTTAGATAAAGTTCCAAATCACGCCATCATTAATGAAGCAGTTGAAATAGCAAAAGAACGCGGTGGCTATCATAATGGTAATGTCGTAAATGGTATTTTACGTACAATGATGCGTAGTGACTTACCTGATTTTAATGAAATTGCAGATCCTAAAAAAAGAATGGCAATCGAGTATAGTATGCCGAAGTGGATTATAGATCATTGGGCAACACATTATGGTCTCGAAAAAACTGAAACAATTTTACAGTCATTTTTAGAAACGACATCAACAACTGTGCGTGCCAACCTGACGCGAGCATCATTAGATGATATTATTGAAAAGTTGCAAGACGAAGGTTATGACGTTGAAAAAGATCATGACTTACCTTATTGTCTCCATATAGGAGGACAACCAATTATTCATTCTCGTTCATTTAAAGATGGATTCGTTTCAATTCAAGATAAAAGCTCAATGTTTGTTGCACACATTATGAATGTAGACCGACATGATAACGTATTAGATGCATGTAGTGCACCTGGCGGTAAAGCTTGTCACATTGCTGAAGTTTTAATGCCAGAAGGGCAAGTTGACGCTTCAGATATACATGATCACAAAATAGACTTAATTAATTTTAATATAAAAAAATTACGATTAACAAATATTAAAGCTTTTCAACATGATGCGACAAAACCTTATGATAAAACATACGATAAGATACTTGTTGATGCACCATGTAGCGGATTAGGTGTAATGAGACATAAGCCGGAGATTAAGTATACTCAAAGCAAACAACATATTGAGTCACTAGTTGAATTACAGCTTGAAATATTGGAAAATGTAAAAAACAATGTAAAAATAGGTGGCGAAATCATCTATTCAACATGTACAATTGAGCAACTAGAAAATGAAAACGTGATTTATACGTTTTTGAAAAATAATAAAAACTTCGAATTTGAACCGTTTCAACATCCGATAACTGGAGAGTTGGTCAAAACGTTACAAATCATGCCGCAAGACTTTAATTCAGATGGATTCTTTATCACTAAGATAAAAAGAAAGGACAATTAGGAATGATAACTGCTGAAAAGAAAAAGAAGAATAAATTTCTTCCAAATTTTGACAAGCAATCAATATATTCATTGCGATTTGACGAAATGCAAAACTGGCTCGTTGAACAAGGTCAACAAAAATTTCGAGCGAAACAGATTTTTGAATGGTTATATCAAAAAAGAGTAGATTCGATTGATGAAATGACGAACTTATCGAAAGACTTACGACAGCTTTTAAAAGATAACTTTACTGTTACAACTTTAACAACTGTAGTAAAACAAGAAAGTAAAGACGGTACAATTAAATTCTTATTTGAATTACAAGATGGCTATACAATTGAAACTGTTTTAATGAGACATGATTATGGAAATTCAGTATGTGTAACGACACAAGTAGGTTGTCGTATCGGATGTACGTTTTGTGCTTCTACACTTGGCGGCTTAAAAAGAAACCTTGAAGCTGGCGAAATTGTTTCACAAGTTTTAACAGTTCAAAAAGCCCTTGATGTTACAGAAGAGCGCGTATCTCAAATTGTCATAATGGGTATCGGTGAACCATTTGAAAATTATGATGAAATGATGGACTTTTTAAGAATCGTCAATGATGATAATAGTTTAAATATTGGTGCACGTCACATTACAGTATCAACATCAGGTATCATTCCTAGAATATATGACTTTGCGGATGAAGATATTCAAATTAATTTTGCTGTAAGCTTACACGCCGCAAAAGATGAAGTGCGATCACGCTTGATGCCAATTAACCGTGCATATAATGTTGAGAAGTTAATCGAAGCAATTCAATATTATCAAGAAAAAACAAATCGTCGTGTTACTTTTGAATATGGTCTGTTTGGTGGTGTGAATGACCAACTAGAACATGCAAGAGAATTAGCACATTTAATAAAAGGCTTAAACTGCCATGTTAACTTAATTCCTGTCAACCATGTTCCAGAAAGAAATTATGTGAAAACGGCTAAAAATGATATCTTTAAATTTGAAAAAGAATTAAAGAGACTAGGAATTAATGCCACAATACGTCGTGAACAAGGTTCGGATATTGACGCAGCTTGTGGTCAATTAAGAGCAAAGGAACGACAAGTAGAAACGAGGTAAAGACAAATGCTAGAGGCACAATTTTTTACTGATACTGGACAACATAGAGATAAGAATGAAGATGCGGGTGGTATTTTTTATAATCAAACTAATCAACAACTTTTAGTTCTGTGTGATGGTATGGGTGGCCATAAAGCAGGAGAAGTTGCAAGTAAATTTGTTACAGATGAGTTGAAATCCCGTTTTGAAGCGGAAAATCTTATAGAACAACATCAAGCTGAAAATTGGTTGCGTAATAATATAAAAGATATAAATTTTCAGTTATATCACTATGCACAAGAAAATGCAGAATATAAAGGTATGGGTACAACATGTGTTTGTGCACTTGTTTTTGAAAAATCAGTTGTGATAGCAAATGTCGGTGATTCTAGAGCCTATGTTATTAATAGTCGACAAATTGATCAAATTACTAGTGATCACTCATTTGTTAATCATCTTGTTTTAACGGGTCAAATTACGCCGGAAGAAGCATTTACACATCCACAACGTAATATTATTACGAAGGTGATGGGCACAGATAAACGTGTGAGTCCAGATTTGTTTATTAAGCGATTAAATTTTTATGATTATTTATTATTAAATTCAGATGGATTAACTGATTATGTTAAAGACAATGAAATTAAGCGTTTGTTAGTAAAAGAAGGTACAATAGAAGATCATGGTGATCAATTAATGCAATTGGCATTAGATAACCATTCGAAAGATAACGTTACTTTCATACTCGCGGCTATTGAAGGTGATAAAGTATGATAGGTAAAATAATAAATGAACGATATAAAATTGTAGATAAGCTTGGCGGCGGTGGCATGAGTACCGTTTATCTTGCTGAAGATACGATACTTAACATTAAAGTTGCAATTAAGGCGATTTTTATACCACCTAGAGAAAAAGAAGAAACATTAAAACGTTTTGAACGAGAAGTACATAACTCATCACAGCTATCACATCAAAATATAGTAAGTATGATCGATGTTGATGAAGAAGATGACTGTTACTACTTAGTAATGGAATATATTGAAGGTCCGACTTTGTCTGAGTATATTGAAAGTCATGGGCCATTAAGTGTTGACACGGCGATTAATTTTACGAATCAAATATTGGATGGTATTAAACATGCGCATGATATGCGTATTGTACATAGAGATATTAAGCCACAAAATATATTAATTGACAGCAATAAAACGTTGAAAATATTTGATTTTGGAATTGCTAAAGCTTTAAGTGAGACGTCTTTAACTCAGACTAATCATGTGTTAGGTACTGTGCAGTACTTTTCGCCAGAACAAGCAAAAGGTGAGGCAACGGATGAATGTACAGATATTTATTCTATAGGTATTGTGTTATATGAAATGCTTGTTGGTGAACCACCCTTTAATGGAGAAACTGCAGTTAGCATTGCGATTAAACATATTCAGGATTCTGTGCCAAATGTGACAACAGATGTACGTAAGGATATTCCGCAATCTTTAAGTAATGTCATTTTACGCGCTACAGAAAAAGACAAAGCGAATCGTTACAAAACAATTCAAGAAATGAAAGATGATTTGAGTAGTGTTTTACATGAAAATCGAGCGAATGAAGATGTCTATGAACTCGATAAAATGAAAACGATAGCGGTACCTTTGAAAAAAGAAGATCTAGCAAAGCATATTAGTGAACATAAGTCGAATCAACCTAAACGTGAAACGACGCAAGTACCTATTGTAAATGGGCCTGCTCATCATCAGCAATTCCAAAAGCCAGAAGGTACGGTTTACGAACCAAAACCTAAAAAGAAATCAACACGAAAGATTGTGCTCTTATCACTAATCTTTTCGTTGTTAATGATTGCACTTGTTTCTTTTGTGGCAATGGCAATGTTTGGTAATAAATACGAAGAGACACCTGATGTAATCGGGAAATCTGTAAAAGAAGCAGAGCAAATATTCAATAAAAACAACCTGAAATTGGGTAAAATTTCTAGAAGTTATAGTGATAAATATCCTGAAAATGAAATTATTAAGACAACTCCTAATACAGGTGAACGTGTTGAACGTGGTGACAGTGTTGATGTTGTTATATCAAAAGGCCCTGAAAAGGTTAAAATGCCAAATGTCATTGGTTTACCTAAGGAGGAAGCCTTGCAGAAATTAAAATCGTTAGGTCTTAAAGATGTTACGATTGAAAAAGTATATAATAATCAAGCGCCAAAAGGATACATTGCAAATCAAAGTGTAACCGCAAATACTGAAATCGCTATTCATGATTCTAATATTAAACTATATGAATCTTTAGGCATTAAGCAAGTTTATGTAGAAGACTTTGAGCATAAATCCTTTAGCAAAGCTAAAAAAGCCTTAGAAGAAAAAGGGTTTAAAGTTGAAAGTAAGGAAGAGTATAGTGACGATATTGATGAGGGTGATGTGATTTCTCAATCTCCTAAAGGAAAATCAGTAGATGAGGGGTCAACGATTTCATTTGTTGTTTCTAAAGGTAAAAAAAGTGACTCATCAGATGTCAAAACGACAACTGAATCGGTAGATGTACCATACACTGGTAAAAATGATAAGTCACAAAAAGTTAAAGTTTATATTAAAGATAAAGATAATGACGGTTCAACTGAAAAAGGTAGTTTCGACATTACTAGTGATCAACGTATAGACATTCCTTTAAGAATTGAAAAAGGAAAAACAGCAAGTTATATTGTTAAAGTTGACGGTAAAACTGTAGCTGAAAAAGAAGTCAGCTATGATGATGTATAAATATAATTGAAGTAAATGTACCGAGGTTTCTATTTGGAAGTCTCGGTATTTTTATGTTGAGATTGCGGTAGTTTTAAAATGCTTCATGTCATCATATACAGGTGAGCATTGTCTATCAATTCTGTATCACTCTCACAATATTTATATCATTTGAAATGATCATTTATATATTAATTTTCCAGTCTTTGATATAATAAATGCAGTAAAATTAATCGAGAGGTGCCATTTTGAAGACAGGTCGAATAGTGAAATCAATTAGTGGGGTATATCAAGTAGACGTTAATGGCGAACGTTTCAATACAAAACCACGAGGATTATTTAGAAAGAAAAAATTTTCACCGGTAGTTGGTGATATAGTGGAATTTGAAGTTCAAAACATTAACGAAGGCTATATTCATCAAGTGTTTGAGCGGAAAAATGAGTTGAAAAGACCACCTGTAAGTAATATAGATACACTAGTAATTGTAATGAGTGCTGTCGAGCCAAATTTTTCAACGCAATTATTAGATCGATTTTTAGTTATTGCACATTCGTATCAGTTAAATGCGAGAATTTTGGTGACTAAAAAAGATAAAACACCAATTGAAAAGCAGTTCGAAATTAATGAGTTGTTGAAAATATATGAAAATATTGGCTATGAGACTGAATTTATTGGAAATGATGATGATCGAAAAAAAATTGTAGAAGCTTGGCCAGCTGGACTTATAGTACTTAGTGGTCAATCAGGTGTCGGTAAGTCCACTTTCTTAAATCATTATCGTCCAGAACTTAATCTTGAGACAAATGATATATCAAAATCATTAAATCGAGGAAAGCATACTACAAGACATGTCGAACTATTCGAACGTCAAAACGGTTATATTGCAGACACACCTGGATTCAGTGCTTTAGATTTTGATCATATAGATAAAGATGAAATAAAAGATTATTTTCTTGAATTAAATCGATATGGTGAAACATGTAAGTTTAGAAATTGTAATCATATCAAAGAACCTAATTGTAATGTTAAGCATCAATTAGAGATAGGGAATATTGCGCAATTTAGATACGACCATTATTTACAACTATTTAATGAAATTTCAAATAGAAAGGTTAGATATTAAATGACAAAACTATATCCATCATTATTATCTGTTGATTTTTTGGATTTACAACATGAATTAAAACGACTTGAAGAAGCAGGTGTCGACGGAGTTCATTTTGATGTTATGGATGGTCAATTTGTGCCTAATATATCTATTGGTTTACCAATATTAGATGCAGTAAGAAAAGGCACAACATTACCTATAGACGTACATTTGATGATTGAAAATCCAGAAAAGTATATTGCATCATTTGCAGAACATGGTGCCGATATGATTTCAATTCATGTCGAATCAACGCCTCATATTCATCGTGCTATTCAAATGATTAAACATTTAGATAAAAAAGCTGGTGTAGTAATTAATCCTGGTACACCAATATCACAAATTGAACCTATTTTAGACATTGTTGATTATGTACTAGTGATGACAGTTAACCCAGGGTTTGGTGGTCAATCATTTATTGATCAATGCGTAGAAAAAATAGCGGGTCTTAATGCTATTAAAATGGAACGTCAATTAAACTTTGATATTGAAGTTGATGGAGGCGTAAATACCGATACAGCGAAAGTTTGTGTTGAAAATGGTGCTACAATGCTAGTAACAGGTTCATTTTTCTTTAAACAAGAGGATTATAAAAAAGTCACACAAGCATTGAAAGGTTGAGTGTATATGCATATAAATTTATTATGTTCTGATCGACACTTGCCGCAAGATATTTGGGCCAAAAGTAATGAAGGTAAATGGGGCGGCGTTGATAGAGGTGCTTTGATTTTATTGAAGCATCAAATTATCCCTTTTTTCTCAGTGGGAGACTTTGATTCAGTCAGTAAAGAAGAACGCCAACTTCTAACAGAACAGTTACAAATCAAACCAGTTCAAGCTGAAAAAGCTGATACGGATTTAGCTTTAGCGGTTGATAAAGCTGTTGCACTTGGATTTGATAGTATTACAATTTATGGTGCAACAGGCGGACGATTAGATCACTTTTTTGGGGCAATTCAGTTATTATTGAAAAAAGCATATTATAAACATGATGTTCATATAGAAGTTATCGATCAACAAAATAAAATTGAATTATTGCCTAAAGGTCAACATACAGTTGAAAAAGATAAGAGTTATCCGTACATTTCATTTATACCGATGACTGATGATGTAGAACTTTCTCTAGCAGGTTTTAAATATAATTTAGCTAGACAAATGCTTAATATAGGTTCTACTTTAACTATTTCAAATGAAATTGAGTCTTTGCAAGCGAAAGTAACTGTACATGATGGGTTGATTTTGCAAATTAGAAGTACAGATTTAAATTAAGTATATTCAAATTTGTGAGGATTTTTAATAAAGTGCATGAGTTATTTAATAAAGTGACGTTTATAGATAGAATTTATAACATAATAATAGATGAATCACGCTGTAATTAATGAAGATTATGGCGTGATTTATTATTGAAAGGAAAATTGTAGGTCCTAGTACATTGATTTATGTGCCAAAATCGATATTGAACCCATAAGTCCAATTTGACAGAGAACCATTATTAAACGTATTAACCAAATTATATTGATAGTTCGAATTTCACTATGAACCATTATGTATTGTTTGGTAACAAAAAAAGAACTAAGAGATTGAGCTCTTAGTTCTTAAGTAAATGTGTCCTCCACATAAGGTCACATTTTTTATGTGCAATATATTTATTAAACTCTAGTTACTTTACCAGATTTTAAAGCACGTGCAGAAACCCAAACTTTTTTAGGTTTACCGTCAACTAGGATTCTAACTTTTTGAAGGTTAGCGTTCCATCTACGTTTAGTAGAGTTTAAAGCGTGTGAACGTCTGTTACCAGTCGAAGCTTTACGACCTGTTACGAAACATTGTTTACCCATATGAGTACCTCCTTTAATAAATATAAATACACATAACTACTTATATACTTAATTAAGATAGCATAGTTTCATTTGAAAAACAATGAATAATTTTCACATAAAAGTCAAAAATACTGAGTTTTGTGATATAATTGTAGACTGTGAAGTTATGTAGTATGATATTTTAGAGAAATAAGTGAATGAAACATTTAAAATTTTTATTTAATGATACTACATCTATTAAAAGAAAACGCCTATAGATAATCGTCATGAGTGTAAATTCAGTTTACTCAAAATATAATAGGTGATTTAAGCGTAAGTCATTCTGATAAGTTGTACCATTGATATTTTATAAAAATAATCAATGAAACTTAAAGCGTTTATGACTACACTAAGTGGTAAAATTTTAAAAGTGATTAGGGAAAACGAATAATAAACTTTGAAATTTAGGAGGGACAAAGATATGACATTAGAGATTTCAAATGATTACGGTAAAATTGATATTTCAAACGAAGTGATTGCTTCGGTTGTAGGTGGAAAGGCCGTTGAATGTTATGGTATTGTAGGTATGGCATCTAGACAACAAGTTAGAGATGGTATTGCGGAAATACTAGGACATGAAAATTATGCTAAAGGCATCAAAGTAACTGAAAATAATGGCGTAGTGGATATAGATATGTACATTATTGTAAGTTACGGTGTGAAAATATCTGAAGTTGCCAATAATGTACAATCAACAGTGAAATATACTTTGGAAAAATCACTTAATGTATCAGTAAATTCAATCAATATATATGTACAAGGTGTACGTGTGAATAATACAGGCAAGAAAGCTTAGGAGGACAACTTGAAATGATTAGCAAAATTAATGGTAAATTATTTGCCGATATGATTATACAAGGGGCACAAAATTTATCTAACAATGCAGATTTGGTAGATTCTTTGAATGTGTATCCAGTGCCAGATGGTGATACAGGAACAAATATGAATCTTACTATGACTTCAGGTCGCGAAGAAGTAGAGAATAATTTGTCGAAAAATATCGGCGAATTAGGTAAAACATTCTCGAAAGGTTTACTAATGGGTGCAAGAGGTAACTCTGGTGTCATCTTGTCACAATTATTCAGAGGATTTTGTAAAAATATTGAAAGTGAATCTGAAATTAATTCAAAATTGTTAGCTGAAAGTTTTCAAGCTGGTGTTGAAACGGCATATAAAGCTGTTATGAAACCAGTTGAAGGTACAATACTTACAGTTGCAAAAGATGCTGCGCAAGCTGCAATAGAAAAAGCAAATAATACTGAAGATTGTATAGAATTAATGGAGTACATTATTGTAAAAGCCAATGAATCACTTGAAAACACACCAAACTTATTAGCTGTACTTAAAGAAGTTGGTGTTGTTGATAGTGGCGGTAAAGGTTTGTTATGCGTTTACGAAGGATTCTTAAAAGCGCTTAAAGGTGAAAAAGTTGAAGCCAAAGTTGCAAAGATAGATAAAGATGAATTTGTACATGATGAACATGATTTCCATGGTGTAATTAATACTGAAGATATTATTTATGGCTATTGTACTGAAATGATGGTTCGTTTTGGAAAGAATAAAAAAGCCTTTGATGAACAAGAATTCAGGCAAGATATGAGTCAATTTGGTGATTCTTTATTAGTCATTAATGATGAAGAAATTGTGAAAGTTCACGTGCATACCGAATACCCAGGTAAAGTGTTTAATTATGGTCAACAATATGGTGAATTAATTAAACTTAAGGTTGAAAATATGAGAGAACAGCACCGTGAAGTGATTCGAAAAGAACAGCACACAGCTAAACCGAAAATGGAAACGGTTGAAACAGCAATTATTACTATTTCTATGGGTGAAGGTATTTCAGAGATATTCAAATCAATGGGTGCCACACATATCATTAGTGGTGGACAAACGATGAATCCTTCTACAGAAGATATCGTTAAAGTCATTGAACAATCAAAATGTAAACGTGCAATTATTTTACCGAATAATAAAAATATTTTAATGGCAAGTGAACAAGCAGCGAGTATTGTTGATGCAGAAGCAGTTGTTATTCCAACGAAATCTATTCCTCAAGGTATAAGCGCACTATTCCAATATGATGTGGACGCAACACTTGAAGAAAATAAAGCGCAAATGGCTGATTCAGTAAATAACGTTAAATCTGGTTCATTAACGTACGCTGTTCGTGATACGAAAATTGATGGCGTTGAGATTAAAAAAGACGCGTTTATGGGCTTGATTGAAGATAAGATTGTAAGCAGCCAAAGTGATCAATTAACAACGGTTACTGAGTTGTTAAATGAGATGTTAGCAGAAGATAGTGAAATATTGACTGTGATTATTGGTCAAGATGCAGAGCAAGCAGTTACAGATAACATGATAAACTGGATCGAAGAGCAATATCCAGATGTAGAAGTGGAAGTTCATGAAGGTGGACAACCAATTTATCAATATTTCTTTTCAGTAGAATAAAAATTTAAAATAAAAAACTACCAATGATAAATCATCAGTTGGTAGTTTTTTATTTTGCTATTTTAGTGATATTGCGGGTTAAAAGTATCGTTCTCGAGTTGCTAACAATGTCATGTTCAACTTAGTCATGATAAAATAAATAACATACTAAATGATACGTAAAATCAAATAAAACATAGGTGATTTATTTTGGCTAAAGTAAACTTAATAGAAAGTCCATATTCTCTTTTACAATTAAAAGGTATAGGTCCTAAGAAAATAGAAGTATTGCAACAACTAAATATTCATACAGTGGAAGATCTTGTTCTTTATTTGCCAACTAGATATGAAGATAATACAGTGATTGATTTGAATCAAGCAGAAGATCAATCTAACGTTACGATAGAAGGACAAGTATATACAGCTCCAGTAGTTGCATTTTTTGGAAGAAATAAATCAAAATTAACCGTTCATTTAATGGTAAATAATATTGCTGTCAAATGTATTTTTTTCAATCAACCGTATTTAAAAAAGAAAATCGAATTAAATCAAACTATAACTGTTAAAGGTAAGTGGAATAGGGTTAAACAGGAAATTACTGGTAATAGGGTTTTCTTTAATTCACAAGGGACACAAACTCAAGAAAACGCAGATGTTCAATTAGAACCAGTCTATCGTATTAAGGAAGGTATTAAACAAAAGCAAATACGAGACCAAATTAGACAAGCGTTAAATGATGTGACAATTCATGAATGGTTAACTGATGAACTAAGAGAAAAATATAAATTAGAGACCTTGGACTTTACTTTGAACACATTACATCATCCTAAAAGTAAAGAGGATTTATTACGTGCTCGTAGAACCTATGCATTTACTGAACTGTTTTTATTCGAATTACGTATGCAATGGCTAAATAGATTAGAAAAGTCATCTGACGAAGCAATTGAAATTGATTATGACATAGACCAAGTTAAATCATTTATTAATCGTTTACCTTTTGAACTAACTGAAGCACAGAAATCCAGTGTTAATGAAATTTTTAGAGATTTAAAAGCACCAATACGTATGCATCGATTACTTCAAGGTGATGTAGGTTCAGGAAAAACAGTAGTTGCTGCAATTTGTATGTATGCGTTAAAAACGGCTGGTTATCAATCAGCATTGATGGTACCAACTGAAATTTTAGCAGAGCAACATGCTGAAAGTTTAATGGCTTTATTTGGAGATTCTATGAACGTTGCATTGTTAACTGGGTCAGTAAAAGGTAAGAAACGAAAGATACTTTTAGAACAACTTGAAAATGGTACGATTGATTGTTTAATTGGAACCCATGCTTTGATTCAAGATGATGTGATTTTCCATAATGTTGGTTTAGTAATTACAGATGAACAACATCGATTTGGTGTGAATCAACGCCAGCTTTTAAGAGAAAAAGGTGCAATGACGAATGTGTTATTTATGACAGCAACGCCGATACCAAGAACACTAGCAATATCAGTTTTTGGTGAGATGGATGTGTCTTCAATTAAACAATTACCAAAAGGTCGTAAACCTATTATTACTACTTGGGCAAAGCATGAGCAATACGATAAAGTTTTGATGCAAATGACCTCAGAGTTGAAAAAAGGTCGTCAAGCATATGTCATTTGCCCGCTAATAGAAAGTTCTGAGCATCTCGAAGATGTTCAAAATGTTGTCGCATTGTACGAGTCTTTACAACAGTATTATGGTGTTTCCCGTGTAGGGTTATTGCATGGTAAGTTATCTGCTGATGAAAAAGATGAGGTCATGCAAAAGTTTAGTAATCATGAGATAGATGTTTTAGTTTCTACTACTGTTGTTGAAGTAGGTGTTAATGTACCGAATGCAACTTTTATGATGATTTATGATGCGGATCGCTTTGGATTATCAACTTTACATCAGTTACGCGGTCGTGTAGGTAGAAGTGACCAGCAAAGTTACTGTGTTTTAATTGCATCCCCTAAAACAGAAACAGGAATTGAAAGAATGACAATTATGACACAAACAACGGATGGATTTGAATTGAGTGAACGAGACTTAGAAATGCGTGGTCCTGGAGATTTCTTTGGTGTTAAACAAAGTGGGTTGCCAGATTTCTTAGTTGCCAATTTAGTTGAAGATTATCGTATGTTAGAAGTTGCTCGTGATGAAGCAGCTGAACTTATTCAATCTGGCGTATTCTTTGAAAATACGTATCAACATTTACGTCATTTTGTTGAAGAAAATTTATTACATCGCAGTTTTGACTAATTACCATGCTGATTTGTCAATTTGAGTGCAACACTTCGTTAATTGAGTGAT
Organism: Staphylococcus sp. HMSC36A10; assembly: GCF_001838845.1. NCBI lineage: Bacteria > Bacillati > Bacillota > Bacilli > Caryophanales > Staphylococcaceae > Staphylococcus > Staphylococcus sp. HMSC36A10. Next base: position 218,186 of record NZ_KV839122.1, on the reverse strand, counting down.
ATGACACTTGAACTATTTAAATGTAAAGTGGTATTTTAACAATTTATAAATTTCCGACTAAATAATAGCTAAATAATACAGTTATTTGTTGAGTCGGTTAAATAGAAAGTGTTATGATATGTGAGGAATGTTTAAGACTAGGTACTAAAAAATGAGGGGTGAGACGTTGAAACTAAAGAAAGATAAACGTAGAGAAGCAATCAGACAACAAATTGATAGCAATCCCTTCATCACAGACCATGAACTAAGCGACTTATTTCAAGTGAGTATACAAACAATTCGTTTAGATCGCACTTATTTAAACATACCAGAATTAAGGAAGCGTATTAAATTAGTTGCTGAAAAGAATTATGACCAAATAAGTTCTATTGAAGAACAAGAATTTATTGGTGATTTGATTCAAGTCAATCCAAATGTTAAAGCGCAATCAATTTTAGATATTACATCGGATTCTGTTTTTCATAAAACTGGAATTGCGCGTGGTCATGTGCTGTTTGCTCAGGCAAATTCGTTATGTGTTGCGCTAATTAAGCAACCAACAGTTTTAACTCATGAGAGTAGCATTCAATTTATTGAAAAAGTAAAATTAAATGATACGGTAAGAGCAGAAGCACGAGTTGTAAATCAAACTGCAAAACATTATTACGTCGAAGTAAAGTCATATGTTAAACATACATTAGTTTTCAAAGGAAATTTTAAAATGTTTTATGATAAGCGAGGATAAAATTATGGTTAAATTAGCAATTGATATGATGGGTGGCGACAATGCGCCTGATATCGTATTAGAAGCCGTACAAAAGGCTGTTGAAGACTTTAAAGATCTAGAAATTATACTTTTCGGTGACGAAAAAAAGTATAATCTGAACCATGAACGAATCGAATTTAGACATTGTTCTGAAAAGATTGAAATGGAAGATGAGCCTGTTAGAGCGATTAAACGTAAAAAAGATAGCTCAATGGTAAAAATGGCTGAAGCTGTGAAATCTGGTGAAGCAGATGGATGTGTGTCAGCAGGTAATACTGGTGCTTTAATGTCAGCTGGTTTATTCATTGTTGGACGTATTAAAGGTGTAGCTAGACCGGCTTTAGTAGTAACATTGCCAACGATTGATGGAAAAGGTTTTGTCTTTTTAGACGTTGGTGCAAATGCTGATGCTAAACCTGAACACTTATTACAGTATGCGCAACTAGGGGATATTTATGCTCAAAAAATTAGAGGTATTGATAATCCGAAAATCTCATTATTAAATATAGGTACCGAGCCAGCTAAAGGTAATAGTTTAACGAAAAAATCATTTGAGTTATTAAATCAAGATCATTCATTGAATTTTGTTGGGAATATTGAAGCGAAGACATTAATGGATGGCGATACAGATGTTGTAGTTACCGATGGCTATACTGGGAACATGGTCCTTAAAAATTTAGAAGGTACTGCAAAATCAATCGGTAAAATGTTAAAAGATACGATTATGAGTAGTACTAAAAATAAATTAGCAGGTGCAATATTGAAGAAAGATTTAGCAGAATTCGCTAAAAAGATGGATTACTCAGAATACGGTGGTTCAGTATTATTAGGATTGGAAGGTACTGTAGTTAAAGCACACGGTAGTTCAAATGCTAAAGCTTTTTATTCTGCAATTAGACAAGCGAAAATCGCAGGAGAACAAAATATTGTACAAACAATGAAAGAGACTGTAGGTGAATCAAATGAGTAAAACAGCAATTATTTTTCCGGGACAAGGTGCCCAAAAAGTTGGTATGGCACAAGATTTGTTTAACAACAATGATCAAGCAACTGAAATTTTAACTTCAGCAGCAAACACGTTAGACTTTGATATTTTAGAGACAATGTTTACTGATGAAGAAGGTAAATTGGGTGAAACTGAAAACACGCAACCAGCTTTATTGACGCATAGTTCGGCATTATTAGCAGCGCTAAAAAATTTGAATCCTGATTTTACTATGGGGCATAGTTTAGGTGAATATTCAAGTTTAGTTGCAGCTGACGTATTATCATTTGAAGATGCAGTTAAAATTGTTAGAAAACGTGGTCAATTAATGGCGCAAGCATTTCCTACTGGTGTAGGAAGCATGGCTGCAGTATTGGGCTTAGATTTTGATAAAGTCGATGAAATTTGTAAGTCATTATCATCTGATGACAAAATAATTGAACCAGCAAACATTAATTGCCCAGGTCAAATTGTTGTTTCAGGTCACAAAGCTTTAATTGATGAGCTAGTAGAAAAAGGTAAATCATTAGGTGCAAAACGTGTCATGCCTATAGCAGTATCTGGGCCATTCCATTCATCGCTAATGAAAGTGATTGAAGAAGATTTTTCAAGTTATATTAATCAATTTGAATGGCGTGATGCTAAGTTTCCTGTAGTTCAAAATGTAAATGCGCAAGGTGAAACTGACAAAGAAGTAATTAAATCTAATATGGTCAAGCAATTATATTCACCAGTACAATTCATTAACTCAACAGAATGGCTAATAGACCAAGGTGTTGATCATTTTATTGAAATTGGTCCTGGAAAAGTTTTATCTGGCTTAATTAAAAAAATAAATAGAGATGTTAAGTTAACATCAATTCAAACTTTAGAAGATGTGAAAGGATGGAATGAAAATGACTAAGAGTGCTTTAGTAACAGGTGCATCAAGAGGAATTGGACGTAGTATTGCGTTACAATTAGCAGAAGAAGGATATAATGTAGCAGTAAACTATGCAGGCAGCAAAGAGAAAGCTGAAGCAGTAGTCGAAGAAATCAAAGCTAAAGGTGTTGACAGTTTTGCGATTCAAGCAAATGTTGCCGATGCTGATGAAGTTAAAGCAATGATTAAAGAAGTAGTTAGCCAATTTGGTTCTTTAGATGTTTTAGTAAATAATGCAGGTATTACTCGCGATAATTTATTAATGCGTATGAAAGAACAAGAGTGGGATGATGTTATTGACACAAACTTAAAAGGTGTATTTAACTGTATCCAAAAAGCAACACCACAAATGTTAAGACAACGTAGTGGTGCTATCATCAATTTATCAAGTGTTGTTGGAGCAGTAGGTAATCCGGGACAAGCAAACTATGTTGCAACAAAAGCAGGTGTTATTGGTTTAACTAAATCTGCGGCGCGTGAATTAGCATCTCGTGGTATCACTGTAAATGCAGTTGCACCTGGTTTTATTGTTTCTGATATGACAGATGCTTTAAGTGATGAGCTTAAAGAACAAATGTTGACTCAAATTCCGTTAGCACGTTTTGGTCAAGACACAGATATTGCTAATACAGTAGCGTTCTTAGCATCAGACAAAGCAAAATATATTACAGGTCAAACAATCCATGTAAATGGTGGAATGTACATGTAATATATTTGAGCTAAAGCTCCAGATAAAGACGTAGTAATCAATAAATTGATAACTGATAAGCGGAACGCCTGAGCTAAAGCTAATTGACGCAGTGGTTGACTGGTCATCCAATGGAGAATTGCCTGACCTAGTCAACTTTGCGGGGGAAATTCTAAGCAACCTAGATAAGGTTCGAGAATTTCTCCCTAAGAAACACTAATCAATAAATTGATAAGAAGATTAGAGGAACGCTTGAGCTAAAGCTCATGTATAAGAAACACTAATCAATAAATTGATAAGAAGATTAGAGGAACGCCTGAGCTAAAGCTCATGCATAAGAAACACTAATCAATAAATTGATAAGTGTTTCTAAAATTTCTACTTGTTTTTTAGAATTTAAAATGGGAAAATATAATAGTCTATGTATAGGCATTTTTAAAGGAGGTGAATCGACGTGGAAAATTTCGATAAAGTAAAAGATATCATCGTTGACCGTTTAGGTGTAGACGCTGATAAAGTAACTGAAGATGCATCTTTCAAAGATGATTTAGGCGCTGACTCACTTGATATCGCTGAATTAGTAATGGAATTAGAAGACGAGTTTGGTACTGAAATTCCTGATGAAGAAGCTGAAAAAATCAACACTGTTGGTGATGCTGTTAAATTTATTAACAGTCTTGAAAAATAATAAATCTTACATCTGGGTCGTCAGTATTGTCGACTCAGTTTTTTTCTTTAATTATCAATAGTTTTAACGTAAAATTAAAGATGATTCAAGAGCAACACATAAAGGAGATAAAATAATGTCTAAACAAAAGAAAAGTGAGATAGTTAATCGTTTTAGAAAGCGCTTTGATACTAAAATGACAGAGTTAGGCTTTACTTATCAAAATATTGATTTATACCAACAAGCATTTTCGCATTCGAGTTTTATTAATGATTTTAATATGAATCGTTTAGACCATAATGAGCGTTTAGAGTTTTTGGGTGATGCGGTATTAGAATTGACGGTTTCACGATATTTATTTGATAAACATCCCAACTTGCCAGAAGGGAATTTAACAAAAATGCGTGCCACTATTGTATGTGAGCCCTCACTTGTAATATTTGCGAATAAAATTGGATTGAACGAAATGATTTTACTTGGTAAAGGTGAAGAGAAAACAGGGGGACGTACAAGACCATCATTAATATCAGATGCATTCGAAGCATTTATTGGGGCATTGTATTTGGATCAAGGACTAGATATAGTTTGGAAATTTGCTGAGAAAGTTATTTTCCCACATGTAGAACAAAATGAGTTATTAGGCGTGGTAGATTTTAAAACACAATTCCAAGAATATGTGCACCAGCAAAATAAAGGTGATGTAACCTATAATTTAATAAAAGAAGAGGGACCGGCACATCATCGTCTATTCACTTCAGAAGTTATTCTGCAAGGGGAAGCAATAGCTGAAGGTAAAGGGAAAACGAAAAAAGAATCAGAACAACGTGCTGCTGAAAGTGCCTATAAGCAATTAAAACAAATTAAATAGAAATTTATATGATACGACATATAGGTGTTCGATTTAGGATTTAAGGAAGAATTTTTAATATTTTATGGAACAACTTCGAAATTTAATATACAAATACTAAAATATCGTTTACATGTGTTCTTTAAAATTGTGATAAGGAGTTTAGGATGGTTTATTTAAAATCAATAGATGCCATTGGATTTAAGTCTTTTGCAGATCAAACCAATGTTCAATTCGATAAAGGTGTAACTGCAATTGTTGGTCCAAATGGAAGCGGTAAAAGTAATATTACAGATGCTATTAAATGGGTGTTGGGTGAACAATCGGCTAAATCATTACGTGGCTCAAAAATGGAAGATATTATCTTCTCAGGTGCAGAACATCGCAAAGCTCAAAATTATGCTGAAGTACAGTTAAGATTAGATAATCATTCTAAAAAGCTCAGTGTTGATGAAAACGAAGTTATTGTAACAAGAAGATTGTATCGAAGTGGTGAAAGTGAGTACTACATAAATAATGACCGTGCAAGATTAAAAGATATTGCCGATTTATTTTTAGATTCTGGATTGGGAAAAGAAGCATATAGCATTATCTCGCAAGGTAGAGTTGATGAAATACTAAATGCTAAACCAATTGATAGACGTCAAATTATTGAAGAATCGGCTGGTGTACTTAAATATAAAAAACGTAAAGCTGAATCATTAAATAAACTTGACCAAACAGAAGATAATTTAACGAGAGTAGAAGACATTTTATATGATTTGGAAGGTCGTGTAGAACCTCTAAAAGAGGAGGCAGCTATAGCTAAAGAATATAAGACACTTTCACATCAAATGAAACATAGTGACATTGTAGTTACAGTGCACGATATTGATCAATATACAAATGACAATAGACAATTAGATCAACGTTTAAATGATTTACAAGGCCAACAAGCAAATAAAGAAGCTGACAAACAACGTTTAAGCCAACAAATTCAACAATATAAAGGTAAACGTCATCAACTTGATAATGATGTTGAATCGCTTAATTATCAATTAGTAAAAGCTACGGAAGCCTTTGAAAAATATACGGGACAATTAAATGTTTTAGAAGAACGTAAGAAAAATCAATCTGAAACAAATGCACGATATGAAGAAGAACAAGAAAATTTAATGGAGCTTTTAGAAAATATATCAAATGAGATTTCTGAAGCTCAAGATACTTATAAGTCTCTGAAAAGTAAACAAAAAGAACTCAATGCTGTCATTCGTGAACTTGAAGAACAACTTTATGTTTCAGACGAAGCACATGATGAAAAATTGGAAGAAATTAAAAACGAATACTATACATTAATGTCAGAGCAATCAGATGTTAACAATGATATTCGTTTTTTAAAGCATACTATAGAAGAGAATGAGGCTAAAAAATCAAGACTAGATTCTCGATTAGTTGAAGTTTTTGAGCAATTGAAAGATATTCAGGGTCAAATAAAAACGACAAAAAAAGAATATCAACAGACCAACAAAGAACTTTCTGCTGTAGATAAAGAAATTAAAAATATAGAAAAAGATCTCACTGATACAAAAAAAGCACAAAATGAATACGAAGAGAAATTGTATCAAGCATATCGATATACCGAAAAAATGAAAACACGTATTGATAGTTTGGCAACGCAAGAGGAAGAATATACTTATTTTTTCAATGGCGTCAAACATATTTTGAAAGCTAAAAATAAAGAATTAAAGGGTATTCATGGTGCAGTTGCGGAAATTATTGATGTGCCATCTAAATTAACTCAGGCAATTGAAACAGCATTAGGTGCTTCATTACAACATGTCATTGTAGATTCAGAAAAAGATGGACGCCAGGCTATTCAATTTTTAAAAGAACGTAATTTAGGTCGTGCGACGTTTTTACCATTAAATGTTATACAGAGTAGAGTGGTAGCGACTGATATTAAGTCTATTGCTAAAGAGGCAAACGGATTTATTAGTATTGCTTCGGAAGCAGTTAAAGTAGCACCAGAATATCAAAATATTATCGGGAATTTATTAGGTAATACGATTATCGTTGATCATTTAAAGCATGCAAATGAATTGGCACGTGCGATTAAATATCGAACTCGTATTGTTACTTTGGAAGGTGATATTGTAAATCCTGGTGGTTCTATGACTGGTGGTGGCGCTCGTAAGTCAAAAAGTATTCTGTCTCAAAAAGACGAGTTGACAACAATGAGACACCAATTAGAAGATTACTTGCGTCAAACAGAATCATTTGAACAACAATTTAAAGAGTTGAAGATAAAAAGTGATCAATTAAGTGAACTGTATTTTGAAAAAAGTCAAAAGCATAATACACTTAAAGAGCAAGTGCATCATTTTGAAATGGAGCTCGATAGATTAACTACACAAGAAACACAAATAAAAAATGATCATGAAGAATTCGAATTTGAAAAAAATGATGGTTATACGAGTGACAAAAGTCGACAAACTTTGAGTGAAAAAGAAACTCATCTAGAAAGTATTAAAGCATCTTTAAAACGACTAGAAGATGAAATTGAACGCTACACAAAACTTTCTAAAGAAGGTAAGGAAAGCGTTACTAAAACACAACAAACCTTACATCAGAAACAATCTGATCTTGCTGTGGTTAAAGAGCGTATTAAAACACAACAACAGACAATTGATCGATTAAATAATCAAAGTCAACAAACTAAACATCAATTAAAAGATGTTAAAGAAAAAATTGCATTCTTTAATTCGGATGAAGTGATGGGCGAACAAGCTTTTCAAAATATTAAAGATCAAATTAATGGTCAACAAGAAACGAGAACACGCTTATCTGATGAATTAGATAAATTGAAACAACAACGTATTGAGTTGAATGAACAAATCGATGCGCAAGAAGCTAAACTACAAGTTTGTCACCAAGATATTTTAGCTATCGAAAATCACTACCAAGATATTAAAGCTGAACAATCAAAGCTAGATGTATTAATTCATCATGCGATAGATCATTTAAATGATGAATATCAATTGACTGTTGAACGTGCGAAATCTGAATATACGAGTGATGAATCGATTGACGCATTACGTAAAAAAGTTAAGTTAATGAAGATGTCGATTGATGAACTAGGTCCTGTAAACTTAAATGCAATTGAACAATTTGAAGAGTTAAATGAACGTTATACATTTTTAAGTGAACAACGTACAGATCTTCGTAAAGCTAAAGAAACATTAGAGCAAATTATAAGTGAAATGGATCAAGAGGTTACTGAAAGATTTAAAGAAACTTTCCATGCTATTCAAGGACATTTTACAGCTGTGTTCAAACAATTGTTTGGTGGAGGCGATGCAGAATTGCAATTAACTGAAGCCGATTATTTAACAGCTGGTATTGATATTGTGGTACAACCACCGGGTAAAAAATTGCAACATTTATCGTTACTGAGTGGTGGTGAGCGTGCATTAACTGCTATTGCTTTACTATTTGCAATTTTAAAAGTAAGATCTGCACCTTTTGTTATATTAGATGAGGTTGAAGCTGCACTAGATGAAGCAAATGTTATTAGATACGCAAAATATTTAAATGAGTTATCAGACGAAACACAATTCATTGTTATTACACACCGTAAAGGAACAATGGAATTTGCAGATAGGTTATACGGTGTAACAATGCAAGAATCAGGTGTTACTAAACTTGTGAGTGTGAATTTAAATACAATAGATGATGTGTTGAAGGAGGAGCAATAATGAGCTTTTTTAAACGCTTAAAAGATAAGTTTGCAACAAATAAAGAAAATGAAGAAGTTAAATCCTTAACAGAAGAACAAGGTCAAGACAAATTAGAAGATACACATTCTGAAGGTTCAACGCAGGACGTAAATGATTTAGCAGAAAATGCTGAAGTGAAAAAGAAGCCACGCAAGTTGAGTGAAGCGGATTTTGATGACGATGGCTTAATATCAATTGAAGATTTTGAAGAAATTGAAGCTCAAAAAATGGGGGCTAAATTTAAAGCAGGACTCGAAAAATCTCGTCAAAATTTCCAAGAACAATTAAATAATTTGATAGCGAGATATCGTAAAGTAGATGAAGACTTTTTTGAAGCTTTAGAAGAAATGTTAATCACTGCAGACGTCGGTTTTAATACAGTGATGACGTTAACTGAAGAATTACGTATGGAAGCACAACGACGTAATATTCAAGATACTGAAGATTTGCGTGAAGTCATTGTTGAAAAAATCGTAGAGATTTACCATCAAGAAGATGATAATTCAGAAGCTATGAACTTAGAAGATGGTCGTTTAAATGTCATTTTAATGGTCGGTGTGAATGGTGTTGGTAAAACAACAACAATTGGAAAATTAGCTTACCGATATAAAATGGAAGGTAAAAAAGTAATGTTAGCTGCGGGCGATACTTTTAGAGCGGGTGCTATTGATCAATTGAAAGTTTGGGGCGAACGTGTTGGTGTAGACGTAATTAGCCAAAGTGAAGGTTCTGATCCAGCTGCTGTTATGTATGATGCGATTAATGCCGCTAAAAACAAAGGTGTTGATATTTTAATCTGTGATACCGCTGGACGTTTACAAAATAAAACAAATCTAATGCAAGAATTAGAAAAAGTTAAGCGTGTAATTAATCGAGCAGTGCCAGATGCGCCTCATGAAGCATTACTATGTTTAGATGCTACAACTGGTCAGAATGCGTTGTCACAAGCTAGAAACTTTAAAGAAGTAACAAATGTTACAGGTATTGTATTAACGAAATTAGATGGTACAGCCAAAGGTGGTATCGTATTAGCCATTCGTAATGAATTGCACATTCCAGTTAAATATGTAGGTTTAGGTGAGCAATTAGATGACTTACAACCATTTAACCCTGAAAGTTATGTCTACGGCTTATTCGCTGATATGATTGAACAAAATGAAGAAATAACAACAGTTGAAAATGATCAAATTGTAACAGAAGAAAAGGACGATAATCATGGGTCAAAATGATTTAGTTAAAACGTTACGAATGAATTATTTGTTTGATTTTTATCAATCCTTATTGACGAATAAACAACGTAATTATTTGGAATTATTTTATCTCGAAGATTATTCTTTAAGTGAAATCGCAGATACTTTTAATGTGAGTAGACAAGCAGTTTATGATAATATAAGAAGAACTGGCGATTTAGTTGAAGATTATGAAAAGAAATTGGAATTATACCAGAAATTTGAGCAACGCCGAGAAATATATGATGAAATGAAACAACATTTAAGTAATCCAGAACAAATACAACGTTATATTCAACAATTAGAAGACTTAGAATAGATATAAATTGAGGGAGGACATCGATATGGCATTTGAAGGCTTATCAGAACGCCTGCAAGCGACGATGCAAAAAATGCGTGGTAAGGGTAAACTTACTGAAGCTGATATAAAGATAATGATGCGTGAAGTAAGATTAGCGTTACTTGAGGCTGACGTAAACTTTAAAGTGGTAAAAGAATTTATTAAAACAGTATCAGAACGCGCATTAGGTTCCGATGTAATGCAATCATTAACACCAGGGCAACAAGTTATTAAAATAGTTCAAGATGAATTAACGCAGTTGATGGGTGGAGAAAATACGTCGATTAATATGTCAAATAAACCACCTACTGTTGTTATGATGGTTGGTTTACAAGGTGCTGGTAAAACAACAACTGCAGGTAAATTAGCATTATTGATGCGTAAAAAATACAACAAAAAACCTATGTTAGTTGCAGCAGATATTTATCGTCCAGCAGCGATAAATCAATTACAAACAGTAGGGAAACAAATTGATATTCCTGTATACAGTGAAGGAGATCAAGTAAAGCCACAACAAATTGTAACTAATGCATTAAAACATGCTAAAGAAGAACATTTAGACTTTGTAATCATTGATACAGCAGGTCGATTACACATCGATGAAGCATTGATGAACGAATTAAAAGAAGTAAAAGACATTGCTAAACCAAACGAAATTATGTTAGTTGTCGATTCAATGACGGGTCAAGATGCTGTCAATGTTGCAGAATCTTTTGACGATCAACTTGATGTCACAGGTGTTACCTTAACTAAATTAGATGGTGATACACGTGGTGGTGCAGCTTTATCTATTCGTTCGGTGACACAAAAACCAATTAAATTTGTTGGTATGAGTGAAAAGTTAGATGGTTTAGAGCTATTCCATCCTGAACGTATGGCATCACGTATTTTAGGTATGGGTGATGTGTTAAGTTTAATTGAAAAAGCGCAACAAGATGTGGATCAAGAAAAAGCAAAAGAT
>NZ_KV839122.1:116871-206947 GCF_001838845.1 Staphylococcus sp. HMSC36A10 | reverse complement strand
GATGTGGATCAAGAAAAAGCAAAAGATTTAGAGAAAAAGATGCGTGAGTCATCGTTTACTTTAGATGATTTTTTAGAACAACTTGATCAGGTGAAAAATCTAGGACCACTGGATGATATTATGAAAATGATTCCAGGTATGAATAAAATGAAAGGGCTAGATAAGCTTAATATGAGTGAAAAGCAAATTGATCATATTAAAGCGATTATCCAGTCAATGACGCCGGCTGAAAGAAACAATCCAGACACATTGAATGTATCACGTAAAAAACGTATTGCTAAAGGTTCTGGACGTTCATTACAAGAAGTCAATCGTTTGATGAAACAATTTAACGATATGAAGAAAATGATGAAACAATTCACTGGTGGCGGTAAAGGTAAAAAAGGTAAACGCAATCAAATGCAAAATATGTTAAAAGGTATGAATTTACCGTTTTAATGTTTAATATAACACGCTGATTTTTGTTGCAATGAGATGTGCATCCCGAAAGTTATACTAAAGAATATAACTTTATGGGGTGCATATTTTTAGATACACAATAATAATTAAAAACTGAAATTGCGGATTTGCTAGAACATGAGGTTATTGTTGCTAATATTAATAAGTTATATTGGGGGAACGTGTGCGGTAGAAGTGGTACCATTCATGTCCTTACGGGATAAATTAACTAAACACGTATGTGGTGAAGGCTACTATGAATTTTTATAACCTATTAACAGTCTAATTTAGTAATCACATAGTTATTATTGTAAGAAAAAGGTTCAATAATTTTCCTGGTAAAGAAAAAACTCTTTACAAACATTCACACACCTGTTAATATTATTTCTTGTAGAAAATAAAAATTAAAACATGACTTAAAGGAGATTTTATAAATGGCAGTTAAAATTCGTTTAACACGTTTAGGTTCAAAAAGAAATCCATTCTATCGTATCGTAGTAGCAGATGCTCGTTCTCCACGTGACGGACGTATCATCGAACAAATCGGTACTTATAACCCAACGAGCGCTAATGCTCCAGAAATTAAAGTTGACGAAGCGTTAGCTTTAAAATGGTTAAATGATGGTGCGAAACCAACTGATACAGTTCACAATATCTTATCAAAAGAAGGTATTATGAAAAAATTTGACGAACAAAAGAAAGCTAAGTAATTTAGCGTAAAATTGTTCTAACAATAAGAATAACTCGTTTACACTGACAGTTATTACTCAATGATACGTTGGGAATATCACATGTTAGTAATATAGAACGTATTGGGTACCATAATGGTGCCCTTTTTCTTTGAATTATTTTCAATTAAAATAGAAGTGTTCAAAGCATAGAGTTGGAGGTAATAGAATGAGAGTTGAAGTTGGTCAAATTGTTAACACACATGGTATTAAAGGTGAAATTAAAGTAAAATCCAATTCAGACTTTACAGACGTTCGTTTTCAACCCGGTCAAGTGCTGACAGTTGTGCATAACAATAACGACCTTGAATATACTGTTAAGTCACATAGAGTGCATAAAGGGCTTCATATGCTTACATTTGAAGGTATTAATAATATTAATGATATTGAGCATTTAAAAGGGAGTTCTATTTATCAAGAGCGTGATCATGAAGATATCGTACTTGAGGAAAATGAATTTTATTATTCAGATATTATAGGATGTACAGTTTTTGATGATCAAGAAACACCAATAGGTCGTGTAATTAATATATTTGAAACAGGTGCGAATGATGTGTGGGTGATTAAAGGATCTAAAGAATATTTGATTCCTTATATTGCTGATGTTGTAAAAGAAGTGGATGTTGAAAATAAAAAAATTATCATCACGCCAATGGAAGGATTGTTGGATTAATGAAAATTGATTATTTAACTTTATTTCCTGAAATGTTTGATGGTGTTTTAAATCATTCAATTATGAAACGTGCCCAAGAAAACAATAAATTACAAATCAATACGGTTAATTTTAGAGATTATGCAATTAACAAGCACAACCAAGTAGATGATTATCCGTATGGTGGCGGACAAGGTATGGTGTTAAAGCCTGAACCTGTTTTTAATGCGATGGAAGACTTAGATGTCACAGAACAAACACGCGTTATTTTAATGTGTCCACAAGGCGAGCCATTTTCACATCAGAAAGCTGTTGAATTAAGCAAGGCCGACCACATCGTTTTCATATGCGGACATTATGAAGGTTACGATGAACGTATCCGAACACATCTTGTCACAGATGAAATATCAATGGGTGACTATGTTTTAACTGGTGGAGAATTGCCAGCGATGACCATGACTGATGCTATTGTTAGACTGATTCCAGGTGTTTTAGGTAATGAACAGTCACATCAAGACGATTCATTTTCAGATGGGTTATTAGAGTTTCCGCAATATACACGTCCGCGTGAATTTAAGGGTCTAACAGTTCCAGATGTTTTATTGTCTGGAAATCATGCCAATATTGATGCATGGAGACATGAGCAAAAGTTGATCCGCACATATAATAAAAGACCTGACTTAATTGAAAAATATCCATTAACTAATGCAGATAAGCAAATATTAGAAAGATATAAAATAGGATTGAAAAAAGGTTAGTATTGTGCTAACATAATCTGAGTGTGGAAACACAAAAATCACTATGATCCGCTGCTATATATTTGTCGAGGCAAGAACATAGGTTGAAGAGGAGAATTTATAATGACAAATCACAAATTAATCGAAGCAGTAACTAAATCACAATTACGTACAGACTTACCTAGTTTCCGTCCTGGTGATACTTTACGTGTACACGTACGTATCATTGAGGGTACTCGTGAGCGTATCCAAGTATTCGAAGGCGTTGTAATTAAACGTCGTGGCGGTGGCGTTTCTGAAACGTTTACAGTTCGTAAAATTTCATCAGGTGTTGGCGTGGAACGTACATTCCCATTACACACACCAAAAATTGAAAAAATCGAAGTTAAACGTCGTGGTAAAGTACGTCGTGCTAAATTATATTACTTACGTAGTTTACGTGGTAAAGCTGCTAGAATCCAAGAAATTCGTTAATCAGCATTTAAACAAAGCTATGTATGAGTCAAATTCGACTCAAACAATAAAGCCATCTAGGTCACTTTTATGGAGTGATATAGATGGCTTTTTTTGCTGTTTAGTTAATGTAAAGTTGATAATGTAATTGTTTATTCCTTCTCTATTCATAACGTGTTTGCTCAAAATGGTTATATAAACAAAAGGCTGGGACATAAATCAATGTTCTATGCTCTACGAAGTTATATTGGCAGTAGTTGACTGAACGAAAATGCACTTGTAACAAGCCTTTTTCAATTCTAGTCAGGGGCCCCAACACAGAAGCTGGCGGAAAGTCAGCTTACAATAATGTGCAAGTTGGGGTGGGACGACGAAATAAATTTTGCGAAAATATCATTTCTGTCCCACTCCCATTAAATATATGCGTAGCTACATTATTTTTGTCTTGCCCATCTCGTGAAAATAATACTACATATAATGCCAAATATAGTAATTGTTATAAGTAAATAATAGTATGGTGGGGCATAGCTCAATTGAATCTTTGTTATATTTTTAGGTGCTTTAATGCCGGTCATAACACCATTTACTTGTTCAACTTTAAGACTTTGATCACCTGATGTCGCTTTCATACCTTGATTATATGCTGTTGGCAAAACAATATACCCAGATGAATTTTTATTTTTAGTAATAGTATAACCTTGCTTTGTCTTACTAACTTTGACAGCCTCTAATGAATTTGAAGCGTCTTTAAGCGTGGTATAATCTTCGCCGTATATCCCTTTTAAATTTACACGATACTTACCTTTAGGCAATGATAATCTAATCCTATCTGAAGCTTTAATGCGTATTGTTACGGGTGTTACAAAGCGTCGATATTTATAAGTGAGTTTATTTCTTTCTTGTGTATATTCATTCACTTTAACATCATGAGCTTTATCCGGCGAAAGTAATTCTAAATCCATTTCAAAATACAAATCTTTAAATTGATTAGAAACTGATTTTGGCAACTGTACAGTTAGACCACCATTATTTTGTTTAACTTGTAATAAATGTTTTGTAGGAGATTGCCAGGCTGCACTATTTAATTTAATTGTTGAATCTGATAGTAAATTTTTATTGGCTTTAAAATGTGTATTAACATCTTTAGTCTTGTTAGAAACAATCCCTTGCAACATTGCTTGTTCTTTATCTAATGGAGATTTTAATTCTTTATTGGAAAAGACCTTATTTGTAATATGTGCACTTGGATAATGGATGGTATTTTTAGAATGAATCCAACGAACTTTATTGTCTTTGTGTTCAGACTTAATTTTAAATCCATATGGTAAGTTGTCATCATGATTCACTCTAATTCGATCATTAACATTCCAAAGTGATAGTAAATTTTGACGATTGCCAAGTAATCTATAAGTGCTGTTTTTATCGATTGGCATATTAATTTGGAGTGTCTTGTCATAATATTTTAATATGTCTCCATTAAAAATACTAGAATATAATGAAATGCCATTATAATGATATATAAATGGTGAATTTAATGCATAGTCTGACATATAATCAATGCGATTAAATGGACCAGTTGCATTTTGATTTATCTTTTTTATAAGCTGGTTTACATAGTTACTATGGTAATCATGTTGTTTCAACGTTGATAATGATTGTTGATAAGGTTTGATTGCCATATTTTTATTGTTATCTAAAATGACGATTTGTTGAATCATAACGATTAATACTAATATTGCAACGGTTAATTTTTTATAACGCCATAAACTAAATTTTAAAATAACGGCAAGCACCATTAGCAGGATAATACCTACTATAAGTGCAAGTGGGTGTGTCGGTGATAGTAATACATAAAGTAATGCGATGATGCTTACTGGTATTGTTCTGATTAAATAATATTTCATATTTAATGTTGATAAATGTTGAATAAACAATCCGCAAAGAGCGCTTGATGATAGTGCTAAGATATACACCCAACGCCTTTCTGGAAATGAAAAACCATTAAAAGCACTGTCGAAATACTGTGATAATGAACCAATAAATAATAACCATGTTACTATTGCGAAAAGTCTATAAAAGTAAAAACGATACAGTTTGAATGACAATAATGCAACGATAGTAAGAATTGAAATCGTAATATAAAATCCATCGCTAAAGAAAAAATAATGGTAATCAAGTGGTGTCAAAAACGGTATATCAACATTGGGATTTTGCTTTCTGTCATTTTCCAAAAACGCAGAAATGCCAGTGAATAAACCAAATACACTTGATAACACACTCAAAACTGTAGCAGATATGACGCAAATTAATTTTTGTGTTCTAGAGACAATGTCATATTTGTAAGTGAAAATGAGTCGATATAAATAGTAGCAACCTATAATAATAGCTTGATAATAACTGAAATAAAAATTGCTAAATAGTGTTAAGGCTATCGCAACAATGAAAATACCGATTTTGCGTTGTTGAAAATATCTTTCCAAACCAAGAATCGATAATGGTAATAAATATAATAAACTTCCATAAAATGACCAAGTAAAATTAAAGTATATAACGACAGTTGACATGCCGTATAAAATCGTAGCGATCATATTTGTTGAGCGTTTAAAGTGTAATATTTTAAATAAGTAGAAGGTCACGACAAATGTTATGATAGCTCTTATCATGGCCATAATAAGTTGGTTTGTCGGCCAAAAATGTATTGTTGTCGGATTAAATATACCAACCGTTTCTCCTATTTTAATGAATAGAAAATTTAGCCACATTAAAGGTGACAGCGAATAATAATATGATAGTCCTTTCATATAATCGCCACCTAATCCAAACGATGCATCATATAAACTAGAAAAACTACTTAAATGTTCATACAAATACATTTGAAATGGCATCATTTGACGGAATCCATCTCCAGCCCCACTAAAAACAGTACCATTCACAATATAATCATAGATATGAGTAGAAAATAAAATAAGCGTTAATATTACACTAATGAAAGTTATAACAAAGAATTGTTTGACGTTTGAATTTAGCCACTTTTTTAACACAACATTATCCTCAACTTTCAAATTTAAAATTAAGTTTAACTGAAACTAAAGTTAATGAGGTTCTTGATAGGTAAAGACGAAGATGACTGTGGAACAGATACCTTATCATAGTTACTTAAACTTTGGATCATTTTCAGTTTATCATTAAACAAATATATTGAATAATAAAAATGTCATACTGATAAAGATGATTGTCACTTAATAAGTAACTTAGATTTAACAAATGATGATTTTTAATTGTAGAAAACTTGAAATAATCACTTATACCTAAATCTAAAGCATTGTTAAGAAGTGTGACAATGTTAAAATAAATATAGTTGAATTAATGAATTTGTTCTATAATTAACAGGTTATAGATTTTAATAATGAGAAAAGAATTGACGAAAGTAAGGTGAATTGAATGGTTATTCAATGGTATCCAGGACATATGGCGAAAGCCAAAAGAGAAGTAAGTGAACAATTAAAAAAAGTAGATGTAGTGTTTGAACTAGTAGATGCAAGAATTCCATATAGTTCAAGAAACCCTATGATAGATGAAGTTATTAACCAAAAACCACGTGTTGTTATATTAAATAAAAAAGATATGTCTAATTTAAATGAGATGTCAAAATGGGAACAATTTTTTATTGATAAAGGATACTATCCTGTATCGGTGGATGCTAAGCACGGTAAAAATTTAAAGAAAGTGGAAGCTGCAGCAATTAAAGCGACTGCTGAAAAATTTGAACGTGAAAAAGCAAAGGGACTTAAGCCAAGAGCGATTAGAGCGATGATTGTTGGAATTCCAAATGTTGGTAAATCCACATTAATAAATAAACTGGCAAAGCGTAGTATTGCGCAGACTGGTAATAAACCAGGTGTGACCAAACAACAACAATGGATTAAAGTTGGTAATGCATTACAACTATTAGACACACCAGGGATACTTTGGCCTAAATTTGAAGATGAAGAAGTCGGTAAGAAGTTGAGTTTAACAGGCGCGATTAAAGATAGCATTGTGCACTTAGATGAAGTAGCTATATATGGATTGAACTTTTTAATTCAACATGATTTAGCGCGATTAAAGTCACATTATAATATTGAAGTTCCTGAAGATGCAGAAATCATAGCGTGGTTTGATGCGATAGGGAAAAAACGTGGCTTAATTCGACGTGGTAATGAAATTGATTACGAAGCAGTCATTGAACTGATTATTTATGATATTCGAAATGCTAAAATAGGAAATTATTGTTTTGATATTTTTAAAGATATGACTGAGGAATTAGCAAATGACGCTAACAATTAAAGAAGTTAAGCAGTTGATTAATGCGGTTAATACAATAGAAGAATTAGAAAATCATGAATGCTTTTTAGATGAGCGAAAAGGTGTTCAAAATGCCATAGCTAGGCGCAGAAAAGCGTTAGAAAAAGAACAAGCTTTAAAAGAAAAGTATGTTGAAATGACTTACTTTGAAAATGAAATATTAAAAGAGCATCCTAATGCAATTATTTGTGGTATTGATGAAGTTGGAAGAGGACCTTTAGCAGGTCCAGTCGTTGCATGCGCAACAATTTTAAATTCAAATCACAATTATTTGGGCCTTGATGACTCGAAAAAAGTACCTGTTACGAAACGTCTAGAATTAAATGAAGCACTAAAAAATGAAGTTACTGCTTTTGCATATGGTATCGCGACAGCTGAAGAAATAGATGAATTTAATATTTATAAAGCTACTCAAATCGCCATGCAGCGAGCTATTGATGGATTATCAGTACAACCAACGCATTTATTGATAGACGCGATGACGCTTGATAATGCACTGCCTCAAGTATCTTTAATCAAGGGTGATGCAAGAAGTGTATCTATTGCAGCGGCAAGTATCATGGCAAAGGTTTTTCGTGATGATTATATGACACAGTTATCTAAAGATTATCCTGAATATGGTTTTGAAAAAAACGCGGGTTACGGTACCAAACAACATTTACTAGCAATCGATGATATTGGCATTATGAAAGAGCATAGAAAAAGCTTTGAACCTATAAAATCGTTACTGTAAATCGTAAAATTCAATTAAATGATAAAAAAGTAGCATTTAAGTTTACAATAGCGCTTACATTTTTTATAATTGTAAGGGAACTTAACCTAAGTAACAGGAGGATGGAAGATGAATATCCACGAGTATCAAGGTAAAGAAATATTTCGTTCAATGGGCGTTGCAGTTCCAGAAGGACGAGTAGCATTTACTGCTGAAGAAGCGGTGGAGAAAGCAAAAGAATTAAATTCTGATGTTTATGTTGTAAAAGCACAAATTCATGCTGGAGGTAGAGGTAAAGCAGGCGGAGTAAAAATTGCTAAATCTTTATCTGAGGTAGAAACATATGCAAAAGAATTATTAGGGAAAACTTTGGTGACACATCAAACTGGTCCAGAAGGTAAAGAAATTAAGCGTTTATATATCGAAGAAGGTTGTGCTATTCAAAAAGAATATTACGTTGGATTCGTTATTGATCGTGCGACTGACCAAGTAACATTGATGGCGTCTGAAGAAGGGGGCACTGAGATTGAAGAAGTTGCTGCGAAGACTCCTGAAAAGATCTTCAAAGAAACTATCGATCCAGTAATCGGACTTTCACCATTCCAAGCAAGACGAATTGCGTTTAATATTAATATTCCTAAAGAATCTGTTAACAAAGCAGCTAAATTCTTATTAGCACTTTATAATGTATTCATTGAAAAAGATTGTTCAATCGTAGAAATCAACCCATTAGTTACAACAGCTGATGGTGATGTATTGGCATTAGATGCTAAAATTAATTTTGATGATAATGCATTATTCAGACATAAAGATGTTGTAGAATTACGTGATTTAGAAGAAGAAGATCCGAAAGAGATTGAAGCGTCTAAACATGATTTATCATACATTGCATTAGATGGTGACATCGGATGTATGGTTAATGGTGCAGGTTTAGCCATGGCAACAATGGATACGATTAATCATTTCGGTGGAAACCCAGCCAATTTCTTAGATGCAGGCGGAAGCGCTACTAGAGAAAAAGTAACTGAAGCATTTAAAATCATTTTAGGTGATGAAAATGTTAAAGGTATTTTTGTAAACATTTTCGGTGGCATTATGAAATGTGATGTTATCGCAGAAGGTATCGTTGAAGCTGTAAAAGAAGTAGATTTAACTTTACCACTAGTTGTACGCTTAGAAGGTACAAATGTTGAGTTAGGTAAAAAAATCTTAAAAGACTCAGGATTAGCAATTGAACCAGCAGCAACAATGGCTGAAGGTGCACAAAAAATTGTTAAACTAGTCAAAGAAGCATAAGGAAAGGATGGGAGCACTAAGATGAGTGTATTTATAGATAAGAATACTAAAGTAATGGTACAAGGTATTACAGGGTCTACTGCCCTTTTCCATACAAAACAAATGCTTGATTATGGTACGAAAATAGTAGCAGGTGTGACGCCTGGTAAAGGTGGTCAAGTTGTTGAAGGCGTTCCTGTTTTCAACACTGTTGAAGAAGCTAAAAATGAAACCGGGGCAACGGTTTCAGTCATTTACGTTCCAGCACCATTTGCTGCAGACTCAATTTTAGAAGCAGCTGATGCAGACTTAGATATGGTTATTTGTATCACTGAACATATTCCTGTATTAGACATGGTTAAAGTTAAACGCTACTTACAAGGTAGAAAAACACGTTTAGTTGGTCCAAACTGTCCAGGTGTGATTACAGCAGATGAATGTAAAATTGGTATTATGCCTGGCTATATTCACAAAAAAGGTCATGTTGGTGTAGTATCTCGTTCAGGTACATTAACATATGAAGCAGTGCACCAATTGACTGAAGAAGGTATTGGTCAAACTACAGCTGTTGGTATTGGTGGAGACCCAGTCAACGGAACAAACTTTATTGATGTTTTAAAAGCATTCAATGAAGATGACGAAACGAAAGCAGTTGTTATGATTGGTGAAATCGGTGGTACGGCTGAAGAAGAAGCAGCTGAATGGATTAAAGCGAATATGACAAAACCAGTTGTAGGCTTTATCGGTGGACAAACAGCACCTCCTGGAAAACGTATGGGACATGCTGGTGCAATCATTTCAGGTGGTAAAGGTACTGCTGAAGAGAAAATTAAAACATTAAATAGTTGTGGTGTGAAAACAGCGGCAACACCTTCAGAAATTGGTTCAACATTAATTGAAGCTGCTAAAGAAGCAGGTATTTATGAAGCATTATTAACTGTTAATAAATAAAGTTAAAAGATGATATAAATGGCTATAGCCCAT
Source organism: Staphylococcus sp. HMSC36A10 (assembly GCF_001838845.1). Classification (NCBI taxonomy): domain Bacteria; kingdom Bacillati; phylum Bacillota; class Bacilli; order Caryophanales; family Staphylococcaceae; genus Staphylococcus; species Staphylococcus sp. HMSC36A10. The sequence goes on along the minus strand of NZ_KV839122.1, from coordinate 196,624 downwards.
TCCATACTTTATAAAAGTATTGGAAATGGGCTATTTGTCGTGCGATGAATTTTAGTACACTTTTCATATTTTGGAAAGACAAGTTAATTATTTTACCTCCTACAATAGCTTTACAAAACAAAGAAAATTTTAATTAAAATATATAGCGCACTATGTTATAATGTTTGTATATTATTGTAAGGGGTGTTTCATCATGAATAAACAACAAAGTAAAGTACGCTATTCAATTAGAAAAGTTAGTATTGGAATTTTGTCAATTTCAATAGGTATGTTTTTGGCATTGGGTATGTCGAACAAAGCATATGCAGATGAAATTGATAAATCTAAAGATTTTACAAGAGGGTATGAGCAAAATGTATTCGCGAAATCAGAGTTAAATGCTAATAAAAATACGACAAAAGACAAAATAAAAAATGAAGGTGCTGTTAAAACATCGGACACAAGTTTAAAGTTAGACAACAAATCAGCAATTTCAAACGGAAATGAAATTAATCAAGATATAAAGATTTCAAATACTCCGAAAAACTCAAGCCAAGGTAACAATCTAGTTATTAATAACAATGAACCTACTAAAGAAATTAAAATTGCAAACTTGGAAGCTCAAAATTCTAATCAGAAGAAAACGAATAAAGTTACTAATAATTACTTTGGTTACTACAGTTTTAGAGAAGCTCCAAAAACACAAATCTATACTGTAAAAAAAGGAGACACACTTAGTGCTATAGCATTAAAATACAAAACTACAGTTTCAAATATTCAAAATACAAATAATATAGCAAATCCTAATTTAATATTTATTGGTCAAAAATTAAAAGTGCCAATGACACCATTAGTAGAACCAAAAACAAAAACAGTGTCTTCAAATAATAAAAGTAATAGTAATAGCAGTACATTAAATTATTTGAAAACATTAGAGAATAGAGGATGGGATTTCGACGGTAGTTATGGATGGCAATGTTTCGATTTAGTTAATGTATATTGGAATCATCTTTATGGTCATGGATTAAAAGGATATGGAGCTAAAGATATACCATATGCAAATAATTTTAATAGTGAAGCTAAAATTTATCACAACACACCAACTTTCAAAGCTGAACCTGGGGACTTAGTGGTTTTTAGTGGAAGATTTGGTGGAGGATATGGTCATACAGCTATTGTCTTAAATGGTGATTATGATGGAAAATTAATGAAGTTCCAAAGTTTAGATCAAAACTGGAATAATGGTGGATGGCGTAAAGCAGAGGTTGCACATAAAGTTGTTCATAATTATGAAAATGATATGATTTTTATTAGACCATTTAAAAAAGCATAATTTAAATCGAAGGCAGGACATTGAAATATGAAATTTTCAACTTTAAGTGAAGAAGAATTTACCAACTACACCAAAAAGCACTTCAAACATTATACACAGTCTATAGAATTATATAATTATAGAAATAAAATAAATCATGAAGCACATATTGTGGGAGTGAAGAATGATAAAAATGAAGTTATAGCTGCATGTTTATTAACAGAGGCACGAATTTTTAAATTCTACAAATATTTCTACTCTCATAGAGGTCCTTTACTTGATTATTTCGATGCTAAATTAGTTTGTTACTTTTTTAAAGAATTATCTAAATTCATTTATAAAAATAGAGGAGTATTTATTCTTGTTGATCCATATTTAATAGAGAATTTAAGAGATGCAAATGGTAGGATAATAAAGAATTATAATAATTCAGTGATAGTAAAGATGCTAGGGAAAATTGGGTATCTCCATCAAGGTTATACAACAGGATATTCAAATAAAAGTCAAATTAGGTGGATTTCTGTATTGGATTTAAAAGATAAAGATGAGAATCAACTTTTAAAAGAAATGGAATACCAAACTAGAAGAAATATAAAAAAGACTATTGAGATTGGTGTTAAGGTTGAAGATTTATCTATTGAAGAAACAAATCGATTTTATAAATTGTTTCAAATGGCTGAAGAAAAACATGGTTTTCATTTCATGAATGAAGATTATTTTAAACGAATGCAAGAAATATATAAAGATAAGGCAATGTTAAAGATAGCTTGTATAAATCTTAATGAATATCAAGATAAATTAAAAATACAATTATTGAAAATCGAAAATGAAATGATGACTGTGAACAGAGCATTAAATGAAAATCCAAATTCTAAAAAAAATAAATCAAAATTAAATCAGTTAAATATGCAATTATCTAGTATTAATAATAGAATTAGTAAAACCGAAGAACTAATATTTGAAGATGGACCTGTTTTGGATTTAGCTGCTGCTTTATTTATATGTACTGATGATGAAGTTTATTATCTATCAAGTGGATCAAATCCGAAATATAATCAGTATATGGGTGCATATCATCTACAATGGCATATGATAAAATATGCAAAATCACATAATATTAATAGGTATAATTTTTATGGAATAACAGGCGTCTTTAGTAATGAGGCGGATGATTTTGGTGTTCAACAATTTAAAAAGGGTTTTAATGCACATGTTGAAGAATTAATTGGTGATTTCATCAAACCAGTAAGACCAATTCTATATAAATTTGCAAAACTTATTTATAAGGTTTAATTATAAAGTATGTTGGAAATTGAAATTTTAAATTCTTTCCAACATACTTTTCACTTTTTAAGTCAGTATTTTTACTCCTTAAAATAACATTACATCGACAATGTTTTTGTATTAGAAATGTAAAACAAAAATAGAATATGATTTTGTATGATTACAAAAAGGAGTTGATTTATTGATTAAACTATTTTTGCTTAAGTTATACTGGGCACACTTTTCGACTAAACAAATTCATCAATTTTTAATGGCATATCCTAATGTAATTAAAGAGGAGGGAAGAAAAAAAGATAGTTATTTATGTGAATGGGTGAATAGGGAAGAAAATGTTCATTTATTACGTAAATACTATGCTTTTATAAAACTTGATCATAACGATATTATTAAAGAACTGCAGAAATTAAAAGTAAGTTACATTACATATATGGATTCTGAATACCCAGTGCTATTAAAAGAAATATATCAATTTCCATTACTTCTTTTCTATAAAGGGAACATCAAATTAATAAATAATATGCATCATTTGGCAGTAGTAGGTGCAAGAGATTCTACAAGTTATACCCAACAGTCTTTAGAATTTTTATTATCAAATGATAAAAGCAAATATTTAACAATTGTTTCCGGCCTTGCTCAAGGAGCTGATGCAATGGCACATCAAATAGCTTTAAAATACAATCTCCCTACAATTGCAGTTTTAGCCTTTGGCCATCAAACACATTATCCCAAAAGTACATTAGCATTAAGAAATAAAATAGAAGAAAAAGGTTTAGTTATATCCGAATATCCACCACATACACCAATTGCTAAATATAGATTTCCTGAGCGCAATAGAATTATCAGCGGTTTGTCAAAAGGGGTTTTAATTACTGAGGCTAAGGAACAAAGTGGCAGTCACATCACGATAGATTTTGCATTAGAGCAAAATAGAAATGTTTATGTTTTACCTGGATCTATGTTTAATCCTATGACAAAAGGTAATTTATTACGTATCCAAGAAGGTGCTAAGGTAGTATTAAACGCTAATGATATATTTGAAGACTACTATATTTAAAACTAAAAATAATGAGTTGCTTCATATTTCTTTTGTTACCCTTTGTAATTTATTTTTTAATAAAATCTATAAAAAATAGACAGGGAAAATGATTTGTTTAGATATAAAACGTTGACAAAAGCAAAATTAAGCGTTTATCATTTATCTTTAGTAATTAGATTAGCGAGGGGGAAATGACATTGGCAGATAATTTAGTCATTGTTGAATCGCCTGCAAAAGCAAAAACCATTGAAAAGTATTTAGGTAAGAAATATAAAGTTATAGCTTCAATGGGACACGTCAGAGACTTACCAAGAAGTCAAATGGGTGTCGACACTGAAGATAATTACGAACCAAAATATATAACAATACGCGGAAAAGGTCCTGTTGTAAAAGAATTGAAAAAACATGCAAAAAAAGCGAAAAACGTCTTTCTCGCAAGTGACCCCGACCGTGAAGGTGAAGCAATTGCTTGGCATTTATCAAAAATTTTAGAGCTTGAAGATTCTAAAGAAAATCGCGTTGTTTTCAACGAAATAACTAAAGACGCTGTTAAAGAAAGTTTTAAAAATCCTAGAGAAATTGAAATGAACTTAGTCGATGCACAACAAGCGCGTCGAATATTAGATAGATTGGTTGGCTATAACATCTCGCCAGTTCTATGGAAAAAAGTAAAAAAAGGTTTGTCAGCGGGTCGAGTTCAATCTGTTGCACTTCGTTTAGTCATTGACCGTGAAAATGAAATTCGAAACTTTAAACCAGAAGAATATTGGACTATTGAAGGAGAATTTAGATACAAAAAATCAAAATTCAATGCTAAATTCCTTCATTATAAAAATAAACCTTTTAAATTAAAAACGAAAAAAGATGTTGAGAAAATTACAGCTGCACTAGATGGAGATCAATTCGAAATTACAAACGTGACTAAAAAAGAAAAAACGCGTAATCCAGCAAACCCATTTACAACTTCTACATTACAACAAGAGGCGGCACGTAAATTAAACTTTAAAGCAAGAAAAACAATGATGGTCGCACAACAATTATATGAAGGTATAGATTTGAAAAAACAAGGTACGATTGGTTTAATAACATATATGAGAACCGATTCTACACGTATTTCAGATACTGCCAAAGCTGAAGCAAAACAGTATATAACTGATAAATACGGTGAATCTTACACTTCTAAACGTAAAGCATCAGGGAAACAAGGTGACCAAGATGCCCATGAGGCTATTAGACCTTCAAGTACTATGCGTACGCCAGATGATATGAAGTCATTTTTGACGAAAGACCAATACCGATTATACAAATTAATTTGGGAACGATTTGTTGCTAGTCAAATGGCTCCAGCAATACTTGATACAGTCTCATTAGACATAACACAAGGTGACATTAAATTTAGAGCGAATGGTCAAACAATCAAGTTTAAAGGATTTATGACACTTTATGTAGAAACTAAAGATGATAGTGATAGCGAAAAGGAAAATAAACTGCCTAAATTAGAGCAAGGTGATAAAGTCACAGCAACTCAAATTGAACCAGCTCAACACTATACACAACCACCTCCAAGATATACTGAGGCGAGATTAGTAAAAACACTAGAAGAATTGAAAATTGGGCGACCATCAACTTATGCACCGACAATAGATACGATTCAAAAGCGTAACTATGTCAAATTAGAAAGTAAGCGTTTTGTTCCTACTGAGTTGGGAGAAATAGTTCATGAACAAGTGAAAGAATACTTCCCAGAGATTATTGATGTGGAATTCACAGTGAATATGGAAACGTTACTTGATAAGATTGCAGAAGGTGACATTACATGGAGAAAAGTAATAGACGGTTTCTTTAGTAGCTTTAAACAAGATGTTGAACGTGCTGAAGAAGAGATGGAAAAGATTGAAATCAAAGATGAGCCAGCCGGTGAAGACTGTGAAGTTTGTGGTTCTCCTATGGTTATAAAAATGGGACGCTATGGTAAGTTTATGGCTTGCTCAAACTTCCCGGATTGTCGTAATACAAAAGCGATAGTTAAGTCTATTGGTGTTAAATGTCCAAAATGTAATGATGGTGACGTCGTAGAAAGAAAATCTAAAAAGAATCGTGTCTTTTATGGATGTTCGAAATATCCTGAATGCGACTTTATCTCTTGGGATAAGCCGATTGGAAGAGATTGTCCAAAATGTAACCAATATCTTGTTGAAAATAAAAAAGGCAAGACAACACAAGTAATATGTTCAAATTGCGATTATAAAGAGGCAGCGCAGAAATAATATTTTTATTTCCTAGAGACATTTTAAGATTGTTAAATAGAATCATTAGTGAATCTTATTTTAAAGATAGTAATGGATTAATCTAAATAAGTGCGGATAATATAAACATAACAACATAATTAAAAGACATAAATGACAATAAAAGGAGTATAGAAATGACTCAAACTGTAAATGTAATAGGTGCTGGTCTTGCCGGTTCAGAAGCGGCATATCAATTAGCTGAAAGAGGAATTAAAGTTAATCTAATAGAGATGAGACCTGTTAAACAAACACCAGCGCACCATACTGATAAATTTGCGGAACTTGTATGTTCCAATTCATTACGCGGAAATGCTTTAACTAATGGTGTGGGTGTTTTAAAAGAAGAAATGAGAAGATTGAATTCTATAATTATTGAAGCGGCTGATAAGGCACGAGTTCCAGCTGGTGGTGCATTAGCAGTTGATAGACACGATTTTTCAGGTTATATTACTGAAACACTTAAAAATCATGAAAATATCACAGTTATTAATGAAGAAATTAATGCCATTCCAGATGGATACACAATTATCGCAACAGGACCACTTACTACAGAAACCCTTGCGCAAGAAATAGTGGACATTACTGGTAAAGATCAACTTTATTTCTATGATGCGGCTGCTCCAATTATTGAAAAAGAATCTATTGATATGGATAAAGTTTACTTAAAGTCCCGTTATGATAAAGGTGAAGCTGCATATTTAAATTGTCCTATGACTGAGGATGAATTTAATCGCTTTTATGATGCAGTATTAGAAGCTGAAGTTGCGCCTGTAAATTCATTTGAAAAAGAAAAATATTTCGAGGGTTGTATGCCTTTTGAAGTAATGGCAGAACGCGGACGCAAGACATTACTATTTGGACCAATGAAACCAGTAGGATTAGAAGATCCAAAGACTGGGAAACGTCCTTATGCAGTGGTTCAATTAAGACAAGATGACGCTGCTGGTACACTCTACAATATTGTTGGCTTCCAAACGCATTTAAAATGGGGAGCTCAAAAAGAAGTCATTAAATTAATTCCAGGCTTAGAAAATGTTGATATTGTTAGATATGGTGTGATGCATAGAAATACCTTCATTAATTCACCGGACGTATTAAACGAGAAATATGAATTGATTTCACAACCAAACATACAGTTTGCGGGACAAATGACTGGTGTTGAAGGTTATGTAGAAAGCGCAGCTAGCGGCTTAGTTGCAGGCATCAATCTTGCGCATAAAATATTAGGCAAGGGTGAGGTAGTATTTCCGAGAGAAACAATGATTGGAAGTATGGCTTACTATATTTCTCATGCTAAAAACAATAAGAATTTCCAACCTATGAATGCTAACTTCGGGTTATTACCATCTTTAGAAACTAGAATTAAAGATAAAAAAGAACGCTATGAAGCACAAGCTAATAGAGCTTTGGATTACTTAGAAAATTTCAAAAAAACTTTATAAAATAGTTAGAAAGACTAGATATGCTATTCATTCTTAAGTCATCAACGAGTAAGTAATGACTTTCTAAATGGAAAATACTTATCCTAGTCTTTTTAATTTTGGAATTGTTACGTATTTCTGACAATTTAGCATTCGCATTCAAAAAATATCTGAATAAATAACACGCAATAAGTTGATTGATGTAACATGTAAGAGAATGTTTTAAATAAACTTTATTTAAAAGACAATGAAATAATAAATGGCAAGGCTATTAATAAAGACTTTTAGTAATTAATTTAAAAAAGAGGTATTCAAATTAACGGGTTTTCCGATTAGTTACAATTATTTAATTCTCAAAAGATTTAGAATTGATTATCAAATTACTGTAAGCCCTTTGCTGTATATGCTACAATTCTTATTGATGGAGGGTAAATGTATTGAATCATATTCAAGATGCGTTTTTAAATACATTGAAAGTTGAACGGAATTTTTCGGAACACACATTGAAATCATATCAAGATGACTTAATTCAGTTTAATCAATTTTTAGAACAAGAACATTTAGAGTTGAATACTTTTGAATACAGAGATGCTAGAAATTATTTGAGCTATTTATATTCAAATCATTTGAAAAGAACATCTGTTTCTCGTAAAATCTCAACGTTAAGAACTTTCTATGAATATTGGATGACGCTTGATGAGAACATTATTAATCCATTTGTTCAATTAGTACATCCGAAAAAAGAAAAATATCTTCCGCAATTCTTTTACGAAGAAGAAATGGAAGCGTTATTCAAAACTGTAGAAGAGGACACTTCAAAAAATTTACGGGATCGAGTTATTCTTGAATTGTTGTATGCTACAGGCATCCGTGTTTCGGAATTAGTAAATATTAAAAAACAAGATATAGATTTTTACGCGAATGGTGTTACCGTATTAGGAAAAGGGAGCAAAGAGCGTTTTGTACCGTTTGGTGCTTATTGTAGACAAAGCATCGAAAATTATTTAGAACATTTCAAACCAATTCAGTCATGCAATCATGATTTTCTTATTGTAAATATGAAGGGTGAAGCAATCACTGAACGCGGTGTACGATATGTTTTAAATGATATTGTTAAACGAACAGCAGGCGTAAGTGAGATTCATCCCCACAAGCTCAGACATACATTTGCAACGCATTTATTGAATCAAGGTGCAGACCTAAGAACAGTACAATCGTTATTAGGTCATGTTAATTTGTCAACAACTGGTAAATATACACACGTATCTAACCAACAATTAAGAAAAGTGTATCTAAATGCACATCCTCGAGCGAAAAAGGAGAATGAAACATGAGTAATACAACATTACATGCAACAACAATTTATGCTGTAAGACATAATGGGAAAGCAGCTATGGCTGGAGATGGACAAGTAACGCTTGGTCAACAAGTCATCATGAAACAAACGGCAAGAAAAGTGCGACGTTTATATGAAGGTAAAGTGTTAGCTGGTTTCGCAGGTAGTGTAGCAGATGCGTTTACGTTATTTGAAAAATTTGAAACAAAATTACAACAGTTTAGTGGTAACTTAGAAAGAGCTGCTGTTGAATTGGCACAAGAATGGCGAGGCGATAAACAATTACGTCAATTAGAAGCTATGCTAATTGTAATGGATAAAGATGCTATTTTAGTTGTCAGTGGAACTGGCGAAGTTATTGCCCCAGATGATGACCTTATCGCTATTGGATCAGGAGGCAACTACGCATTAAGCGCAGGACGTGCATTGAAACGCCATGCATCGCATTTGTCTGCTGAAGAAATGGCATATGAGAGCTTGAAAGTAGCGGCTGATATTTGTGTCTTTACCAACGATAATATTGTTGTTGAAACACTATAATAATCAGAGCACGATAAATAATTACGACCAATTAATTTTAGTTAAAAGACGGAGGAATGAAATTAATGGATACAGCTGGAATAAGATTAACTCCAAAAGAAATCGTATCTAAATTAAATGAATATATCGTTGGACAAAATGATGCTAAACGTAAAGTGGCAATTGCCCTACGTAATCGATACAGAAGAAGTTTATTAGATGAGGAATCAAAGCAAGAAATTTCACCTAAAAATATTTTGATGATTGGACCAACCGGCGTTGGTAAAACTGAAATTGCAAGAAGAATGGCCAAAGTTGTTGGCGCGCCATTTATAAAAGTAGAAGCTACTAAATTTACTGAGGTAGGTTATGTAGGACGAGATGTTGAAAGTATGGTTAGAGATCTTGTTGATGTTTCAGTAAGATTAGTCAAGGCGCAGAAAAAATCATTGGTACAAGATGAAGCAACAGCTAAGGCCAATGAAAAACTTGTTAAGTTATTAGTTCCAAGTATGAAAAAGAAAGCGTCTCAAACGAATAATCCTTTAGAGTCACTTTTCGGAGGTGCAATTCCAAATTTCGGACAAAATAACGAAGATGAAGAAGAACCACCTACTGAGGAAATTAAAACAAAACGTTCTGAAATTAAGAGACAATTAGAAGAAGGCAAACTTGAAAAAGAAAAGGTAAGAATTAAAGTCGAGCAAGATCCTGGTGCTTTAGGTATGCTAGGTACAAATCAAAATCAGCAAATGCAAGAGATGATGAATCAATTAATGCCTAAAAAGAAAGTTGAGCGAGAAGTTGCTGTTGAGACGGCAAGGAAAATCTTAGCTGATAGTTATGCGGATGAACTAATTGATCAAGAAAGCGCTAACCAAGAAGCGCTTGAATTAGCAGAACAAATGGGTATCATCTTTATAGATGAAATCGACAAAGTTGCGACGAATAATCATAATAGTGGTCAAGATGTCTCAAGACAAGGTGTTCAAAGAGATATTTTACCTATACTTGAAGGTAGCGTTATTCAAACCAAATATGGTACTGTGAATACTGAACATATGCTGTTTATAGGTGCTGGAGCTTTCCATGTATCTAAGCCGAGTGACTTGATACCAGAATTGCAAGGTCGTTTTCCGATTAGAGTTGAACTTGATAGTTTATCGGTAGAAGATTTTGTAAGAATTTTGACAGAACCAAAATTGTCATTAATTAAACAATATGAAGCATTGCTTCAAACAGAAGAAGTTACTGTAAACTTTACCGATGAAGCAATTACTCGCTTAGCTGAGATTGCCTATCAAGTAAATCAAGATACAGACAACATTGGTGCACGTCGACTTCATACAATTTTAGAAAAGATGCTAGAAGATTTATCATTCGAAGCACCAAGTATGCCGAATGCAGTTGTAGATATTACCCCACAATATGTTGATGATAAATTAAAATCAATTTCAACAAATAAAGATTTAAGTGCATTTATTCTATAAAAATATACAAAAGGAGAAAAATTCATGAGCTTATTATCTAAAACGAGAGAGTTAAACACGTTACTTCAAAAACACAAAGGTATTGCGGTTGATTTTAAAGATGTAGCACAAACTATTAGTAGCGTAACTGTAACAAATGTATTTATTGTATCGCGTCGAGGTAAAATTTTAGGATCGAGTCTAAATGAATTATTAAAAAGTCAAAGAATTATTCAAATGTTGGAAGAAAGACATATTCCAAGTGAATATACAGAACGATTAATGGAAGTTAAACAAACAGAATCAAATATTGATATCGACAATGTATTAACAGTATTCCCACCTGAAAACAGAGAATTATTCATAGATAGTCGTACAACTATCTTCCCAATTTTAGGTGGAGGGGAAAGATTAGGTACATTAGTACTTGGTCGAGTACATGATGATTTTAATGAAAATGATTTGGTACTAGGTGAATATGCTGCTACAGTTATTGGTATGGAAATCTTACGTGAGAAGCATAGTGAAGTAGAAAAAGAAGCGCGCGATAAAGCTGCTATTACAATGGCAATTAATTCATTATCTTATTCTGAAAAAGAAGCAATTGAACATATCTTTGAAGAACTAGGCGGTACGGAAGGTCTATTAATCGCATCAAAAGTTGCAGATAGAGTTGGTATTACTAGATCTGTAATTGTAAATGCACTACGTAAATTAGAAAGTGCTGGTGTAATTGAATCACGTTCTTTAGGAATGAAAGGTACTTTCATTAAAGTTAAAAAAGAAAAATTCTTAGATGAATTAGAAAAAAGTAAATAAGTCGATGAGTCTGGGACATAATTCAATGTCCTAGTCGTGACGATGTTATCTTGGCGGTAGTCAACGAAATGACTTTGATGATTATGTTGAAGTCATTTCTTTATTTTTGTCTAATTTTCAATCAAATTGATATTTCACATTAACTTGATAGAATTACCTTTAAATTTATGAAAAAATGCTTGAAAAACATTTGCTTTAGACACGGCATTATGTTATATTTATTTTCGGCTATAAAGCCAATACACACATATCAAACGTGATTGTGTAAAGGGTGCAATATTTGTATATTGTCTTTACAATAGTTTGCTATGGAGGTAATTAACCAATAGGAGGAATTTATAATGGCAGTAATTTCAATGAAACAATTACTAGAAGCGGGTGTTCACTTCGGTCACCAAACACGTCGTTGGAACCCAAAAATGAAAAAATATATCTTCACTGAGAGAAATGGTATTTATATCATCGACTTACAAAAAACAGTGAAAAAAGTAGACGAGGCATACAACTTCTTGAAACAAGTTTCAGAAGATGGTGGACAAGTCTTATTTGTAGGAACTAAAAAACAAGCACAAGAATCAGTTAAATCTGAAGCAGAACGTGCTGGTCAATTCTACATTAACCAAAGATGGTTAGGTGGATTATTAACTAACTATAAAACGATCTCAAAACGAATCAAACGTATTTCTGAAATTGAAAAAATGGAAGAAGATGGTTTATTCGAAGTATTACCTAAAAAAGAAGTAGTAGAACTTAAAAAAGAATACGACCGTTTAATCAAATTCTTAGGCGGAATTCGTGATATGAAATCAATGCCTCAAGCATTATTCGTAGTTGACCCACGTAAAGAGCGTAATGCAATTGCTGAAGCTCGTAAATTAAATATTCCTATCGTAGGTATCGTTGACACTAACTGTGATCCTGACGAAATTGACTACGTTATCCCAGCAAACGACGATGCTATCCGTGCGGTTAAATTATTAACTGCTAAAATGGCAGATGCAATCTTAGAAGGTCAACAAGGCGTTTCTAATGAAGAAGTAGCTGCAGAACAAAACATCGATTTAGATGAAAAAGAAAAATCAGAAGAAACAGAAGCAACTGAAGAATAATCAACTGTTGAATCTGACTTAGATATAGTTTAAATGGGTGATAAGATATTAATGCTTATCACCTTTTTTAAAAAGAAAATCGAGGCAAATTACAAATATTCAATTAGAGTATTGGCAATCTTGCCTATAATAATGCTAAAATCATAATATATAAAATGATAACTTATTGGAGGAATAATGAATGGCAACTATTTCAGCAAAACTTGTTAAAGAATTACGTGAAAAAACTGGCGCGGGTATGATGGATTGTAAAAAAGCGCTAACTGAAACTGATGGTGACATCGATAAAGCGATTGATTACCTACGTGAAAAAGGTATTGCTAAAGCAGCTAAAAAAGCAGACCGTATTGCGGCTGAAGGTTTAGTACATGTAGAAACTAAAGGTAACGACGCAGTTATCGTTGAAATCAACTCTGAAACAGACTTTGTTGCTCGTAACGAAGGATTCCAAGAGTTAGTTAAAGAAATCGCTAATCAAGTATTAGATACAAAAGCTGAAACTGTTGAAGCTTTAATGGAAACAACTTTACCAAATGGTAAATCAGTTGATGAAAGAATTAAAGAAGCAATTTCAACAATCGGTGAAAAATTAAGTGTTCGTCGTTTTGCTATCAGAACTAAAACTGATAACGATGCTTTCGGCGCTTACTTACACATGGGTGGACGCATTGGTGTATTAACAGTTGTTGAAGGTTCAACTGACGAAGAAGCAGCAAGAGACGTTGCTATGCATATCGCTGCAATCAACCCTAAATATGTTTCTTCTGAACAAGTTAGCGAAGAAGAAATCAACCACGAAAGAGAAGTTTTAAAACAACAAGCATTAAATGAAGGTAAACCAGAAAACATCGTTGAAAAAATGGTGGAAGGACGTTTACGTAAATACTTACAAGAAATTTGTGCTGTAGATCAAGACTTCGTTAAAAACCCTGATGTAACAGTTGAAGCTTTCTTAAAAACAAAAGGTGGAAAACTTGTTGATTTCGTACGCTATGAAGTAGGCGAAGGTATGGAAAAACGCGAAGAAAACTTTGCGGATGAAGTTAAAGGACAAATGAAATAATCTGTCATAAAGTAAAACAAGGAAGAAGACACCTTTAATGTTGCTTTATTAAAATGTAAATCATTCTAATAAAACGACAACTGTGTCTTCTTTACTTGTATATGTTACATATATTCACGATAGAGAGGATAAGAAAATGGCTCAAATTTCTAAATATAAACGTGTAGTTTTGAAACTAAGTGGTGAAGCGTTAGCTGGAGAAAAAGGATTTGGCATAAATCCAGTAATTATTAAAAGTGTTGCTGAGCAAGTGGCTGAAGTTGCTAAAATGGACTGTGAAATCGCAGTAATCGTTGGTGGCGGAAACATTTGGAGAGGTAAAACGGGTAGTGACTTAGGTATGGACCGTGGAACTGCTGATTACATGGGTATGCTTGCAACTGTAATGAATGCCTTAGCATTACAAGATAGTTTAGAACAATTGGATTGTGATACACGAGTATTAACATCTATTGAAATGAAGCAAGTGGCTGAACCTTATATTCGTCGTCGTGCAATTAGACACTTAGAAAAGAAACGCGTAGTTATTTTTGCTGCAGGTATTGGAAACCCATACTTCTCTACAGATACTACAGCGGCATTACGTGCTGCAGAAGTTGAAGCAGATGTTATTTTAATGGGCAAAAATAATGTAGATGGTGTATATTCTGCAGATCCTAAAGTAAACAAAGATGCGGTAAAATATGAACATTTAACGCATATTCAAATGCTTCAAGAAGGTTTACAAGTAATGGATTCAACAGCATCCTCATTCTGTATGGATAATAACATTCCGTTAACTGTTTTCTCTATTATGGAAGAAGGAAATATTAAACGTGCTGTTATGGGTGAAAAGATAGGTACGTTAATTACAAAATAAATTTAGAGGTGTAAAATAATGAGTGACATTATTAATGAAACTAAATCAAGAATGCAAAAATCAATCGAAAGCTTATCACGTGAATTAGCTAATATCAGTGCAGGAAGAGCTAATTCAAATTTATTAAACGGCGTAACAGTTGATTACTATGGTGCACCAACACCTGTACAACAATTAGCAAGTATCAATGTTCCAGAAGCACGTTTACTTGTTATTTCTCCATACGACAAAACTTCTGTAGCTGACATCGAAAAAGCGATAATAGCGGCTAACTTAGGTGTCAACCCAACAAGTGATGGTGAAGTGATACGTATTGCAGTACCTGCCTTAACAGAAGAGCGTAGAAAAGAGCGCGTTAAAGATGTTAAGAAAATTGGTGAAGAAGCTAAAGTATCTGTTCGAAATATTCGTCGTGATATGAATGATCAGTTGAAAAAAGATGAAAAAAATGGCGACATTACTGAAGATGAGTTGAGAAGTGGTGCTGAAGATGTTCAGAAAGCAACAGACAATTCAATAAAAGAAATTGATCAAATGATTGCTGATAAAGAAAAAGATATTATGTCAGTATAAAACTAATATACAATGACATATTAAAATGCCAGTATTAAACGATAATGTAACATTTAAAATGGGCATGTTTAATTAAATCAAAGATGCATGTGATAATTTAAATTCACAATGAGCATAAAAATGGTGTTTAAACAAGTTAATTAAACATATACTTTATAAATAATAGGCATTAGGTATATTGCTATAATAAAGTTATGTAATTTTTAACCTCAGTATGTATGTCACATTTCTGGTGTAAACTGTACCGAGTCAGACTTTGGTACAGTTTTTTTATTTGCTTATTCAATGCATTAAATGAGTATGATAAAATGATAATGATTGTTTAGTAACTTATACTATATGACAGAGATGATCAGGCTCGGAGGAAAGACCATGTTTAAAAAGCTAATAAATAAAAAGAACACTATAAATAATTATAATGAAGAATTAGACTCGTCTAATATACCTGAACATATCGCTATTATTATGGATGGTAATGGGCGATGGGCTAAGAAGCGAAAAATGCCTAGAATTAAAGGCCATTACGAAGGTATGCAAACAATAAAAAAAATTACTAGGATAGCTAGTGATATTGGTGTTAAGTACTTAACTTTATATGCCTTTTCCACTGAAAATTGGTCAAGACCTGAAAGTGAAGTAAATTATATTATGAATTTGCCTGTCAATTTCTTAAAGACATTCTTACCGGAACTAATTGAAAAAAATGTCAAAGTTGAAACAATTGGATTTACTGATAAGTTGCCAAAATCAACGATAGAAGCAATTAATAATGCTAAAGAAAAGACAGCTAATAATACCGGCTTAAAATTAATATTTGCAATTAATTATGGTGGCAGAGCAGAACTTGTTCATAGTATTAAAAATATGTTTGACGAGCTTCATCAACAAGGTTTAAATAGTGATATCATAGATGAAACATATATAAACAATCATTTAATGACAAAAGACTATCCTGATCCAGAGTTGTTAATTCGTACTTCAGGAGAACAAAGAATAAGTAATTTCTTGATTTGGCAAGTTTCGTATAGTGAATTTATCTTTAATCAAAAATTATGGCCTGACTTTGACGAAGATGAATTAATTAAATGTATAAAAATTTATCAGTCACGTCAAAGACGCTTTGGCGGATTGAGTGAGGAGTAGTATAGTATGAAAGTTAGAACGCTGACAGCTATTATTGCCTTAATCGTATTCTTGCCTATCTTGTTAAAAGGCGGCCTTGTGTTAATGATATTTGCTAATATATTAGCATTGATTGCATTAAAAGAATTGTTGAATATGAATATGATTAAATTTGTTTCAGTTCCTGGTTTAATTAGTGCAGTTGGTCTTATCATCATTATGTTGCCACAACATGCAGGGCCATGGGTACAAGTAATTCAATTAAAAAGTTTAATTGCAATGAGCTTTATTGTATTAAGTTATACTGTCTTATCTAAAAACAGATTTAGTTTTATGGATGCTGCATTTTGCTTAATGTCTGTGGCTTATGTAGGCATTGGTTTTATGTTCTTTTATGAAACGAGATCAGAAGGATTACATTACATATTATATGCCTTTTTAATTGTTTGGCTTACAGATACAGGGGCTTACTTATTTGGTAAAATGATGGGCAAACATAAGCTTTGGCCAGTAATAAGTCCGAATAAGACAATCGAAGGATTCATAGGTGGCTTGTTCTGTAGTTTGATAGTGCCTCTTGCAATGTTATATTTTGTAGATTTCAATATGAATGTATGGATATTACTTGGAGTGACATTGATTTTAAGTTTATTTGGTCAATTAGGTGATTTAGTGGAATCAGGATTTAAGCGTCATTTCGGCGTTAAAGACTCAGGTCGTATACTACCTGGACACGGTGGTATTTTAGACCGATTTGACAGCTTTATGTTTGTGTTACCATTATTAAATATTTTATTAATACAATCTTAATGCTGAGAACAAATCAATAAACGTAAAGAGGAGTTGCTGAGATAATTTAATGAATCTCAGAACTCCTTTTGAAAATTATACGCAATATTAACTTTGAAAATTAGACGTTATATTTTGTGATTTGTCAGTATCATATTATAATGACTTATGTTACGTATACAGCAATCATTTTTAAAATAAAAGAAATTTATAAACAATCGAGGTGTAGCGAGTGAGCTATTTAGTTACAATAATTGCATTTATTATTGTTTTTGGTGTACTAGTAACTGTTCATGAATATGGCCATATGTTTTTTGCGAAAAGAGCAGGCATTATGTGTCCAGAATTTGCGATCGGTATGGGACCGAAAATTTTTAGTTTTAGAAAAAACGAAACACTTTACACTATTAGGTTATTGCCTGTTGGTGGATATGTTCGTATGGCAGGAGATGGCTTAGAAGAGCCGCCAGTCGAGCCCGGTATGAACGTTAAAATTAAACTGAATGAAGAAAATGAAATAACACATATCATATTAGATGATCATCATAAGTTTCAACAAATTGAAGCGATCGAAGTTAAAAAATGTGATTTTAAGGATGACTTATTCATAGAAGGTATCACTGCTTATGATAATGAAAGACATCATTTTAAAATTGCTAGAAAGTCTTTCTTTGTTGAAAATGGTAGCTTAGTTCAAATTGCTCCGAGAGACAGACAATTTGCACATAAAAAGCCATGGCCGAAATTTTTAACATTATTTGCGGGACCGTTATTTAACTTTATATTAGCTTTAGTCCTATTTATTGGTCTTGCATATTATCAAGGTACACCTACGTCTACTGTAGAACAAGTCGCAGATAAGTATCCAGCTCAACAAGCAGGATTACAAAAAGGTGATAAAATTGTTCAAATTGGCAAATATAAAATATCTGAATTTGATGATGTTGATAAGGCGTTAGATAAAGTTAAAGATAATAAGACGACTGTTAAATTTGAACGTGATGGTAAAACGAAGTCAGTTGAATTAACACCTAAAAAGACTGAAAGAAAACTGACTAAAGTAAGTTCAGAGACGAAGTATGTTCTCGGATTCCAACCAGCGAGTGAACGTACGCTCTTCAAACCAATTGTATATGGATTTGAAAGCTTTTTGAAAGGTAGTACACTAATTTTTACAGCTGTAGTAGGTATGTTGGCTAGTATATTTACGGGCGGATTCTCATTTGATATGTTAAATGGTCCGGTTGGTATTTATCATAACGTAGACTCAGTTGTTAAAGCGGGTATCATTAGCTTAATTGGTTACACTGCGTTATTAAGTGTAAACTTAGGTATTATGAATTTAATTCCTATTCCTGCACTAGACGGTGGTCGTATTTTATTTGTTATATATGAAGCGATTTTCAGAAAACCAGTTAATAAAAAAGCGGAAACAACGATTATTGCTATTGGTGCCATTTTCATGGTCGTTATTATGATATTAGTAACGTGGAATGATATTCGACGATATTTCTTATAATTTAGGAGGATAAATAATTATGAAGCAATCCAAAGTTTTTATACCAACGATGCGTGACGTGCCATCAGAAGCAGAAGCACAAAGTCATCGTTTATTATTGAAATCGGGTTTGATAAAACAAAGTACAAGTGGGATTTATAGTTATTTACCGCTAGCAACACGTGTGTTAAATAATATTACTGCAATTGTGCGACAAGAAATGGAACGTATCGATTCTGTTGAAATTTTAATGCCAGCGTTACAACAAGCTGAATTATGGGAAGAATCAGGACGTTGGGGTGCATATGGCCCAGAATTAATGCGTTTACAAGATAGACATGGAAGACAATTTGCATTAGGTCCAACACATGAAGAATTAGTTACATCAATAGTAAGAAATGAATTGAAATCATACAAACAATTACCGATGACATTATTCCAAATTCAATCTAAATTCCGTGATGAAAAGAGACCACGTTTTGGTTTACTTCGTGGGCGTGAATTTATTATGAAAGATGCGTATTCATTCCATGCTGACGAGGCATCATTAGATCAAACGTATCAAGATATGTATCAAGCGTATAGCCGTATTTTTGAGAGAGTTGGCATTAATGCTAGACCAGTTGTAGCAGATTCAGGTGCTATAGGCGGTAGCCATACACATGAATTTATGGCATTAAGTGCTATCGGTGAGGATACAATTGTTTACAGTAAAGAAAGTGACTATGCTGCTAATATCGAAAAAGCAGAAGTCGTTTACGAACCAAATCATAAGCATTCTACTGTGCAACCTTTAGAAAAAATTGAAACACCAAATGTTAAGACTGCGCAAGAATTGGCAGACTTCTTAGGTAGACCAGTAGATGAAATCGTTAAAACGATGATTTTCAAAGTTGATGGCGAATATATTATGGTTTTAGTGCGTGGCCATCATGAAATTAATGACATTAAATTAAAATCTTATTTCGGCACAGATAATATTGAATTAGCAACACAAGACGAAATTGTTAATTTAGTTGGTGCAAATCCGGGTTCACTAGGTCCTGTTATTGATAAAGAAATCAAAATTTATGCAGATAATTTTGTGCAAGATTTAAATAATTTAGTTGTCGGTGCTAACGAAGATGGCTATCACTTAATTAATGTAAATGTAGGCAGAGACTTCAACGTTGATGAATATGGCGATTTCCGTTTTATTTTAGAAGGCGAGAAGTTAAGTGATGGTTCAGGCGTTGCACATTTTGCTGAAGGTATTGAAGTTGGTCAAGTATTCAAATTGGGTACTAAGTATTCAGAATCAATGAATGCTACATTCTTAGATAACCAAGGAAAAGCCCAACCTTTAATTATGGGTTGTTACGGTATTGGAATTTCTAGAACGCTGAGTGCGATTGTTGAACAAAATCACGATGATAATGGAATTGTTTGGCCTAAATCAGTTACTCCATTTGATTTACATTTAATTTCTATTAATCCTAAGAAAGATGATCAACGAGAACTAGCGGATGCACTATATGCTGAATTTAATACTAAATTTGATGTGTTGTACGATGATCGTCAGGAACGTGCGGGTGTCAAATTTAATGATGCCGATTTAATTGGTTTACCACTGCGAATTGTTGTTGGTAAACGTGCATCGGAAGGTATTGTAGAAGTTAAAGAACGTTTAACAGGTGATAGCGAAGAAGTTCACATTGATGACTTAATGACTGTCATTACAAATAAATATGATAACTTAAAATAATTAAGATCGAATGAATTATAAGAGTAGGAAAAAGCTGAAAGAAATCAGATGCTTATGTCCTGCTCTTATTATTTTTGATATAATGATTATTCGATGAAAAATGACTGAAGACATAGTATAATTAAAGACAAATTTGTTTTAACAATATTATGATTAGCCAAATATAAAGCATTTAATTTTCTATCATTAATATGCCTACATAATCTAAATATTGTTCGAACACGTAAAAGTAATTTCTATTTAAGGTGGTAATTGTCTTGGCAATGACAGAGCAACAAAAATTTAAAGTGCTTGCTGATCAAATTAAAATTTCAAATCAATTAGATGCTGAAATTTTAAATTCAGGTGAACTGACACGTATAGATGTTTCTAACAAAAACAGAACATGGGAATTTCATATTACATTACCACAATTCTTAGCTCATGAAGATTATTTATTATTTCTACATGCAATAGAGCAAGAGTTTAAAGATATCGCTAACGTTACATGTCGTTTTACGGTAACAAATGGCACGAATCAAGATGAACATGCAATTAAATACTTTGGGCACTGTATTGACCAAACAGCTTTATCTCCAAAAGTTAAAGGTCAATTGAAACAGAAAAAGCTTATTATGTCTGGAAAAGTATTAAAAGTAATGGTATCAAATGACATTGAACGTAATCATTTTGATAAGGCATGTAATGGAAGTCTTATCAAAGCGTTTAGAAATTGTGGTTTTGATATCGATAAAATCATATTCGAAACAAATGATAATGATCAAGAACAAAACTTAGCTTCTTTAGAAGCACATATTCAAGAAGAAGACGAACAAAGTGCACGATTGGCAACAGAGAAACTTGAAAAAATGAAAGCTGAAAAAGCGAAACAACAAGATAACAACGAAAGTGCTGTCGATAAGTGTCAAATTGGTAAGCCGATTCAAATTGAAAATATTAAACCAATTGAATCTATTATTGAGGAAGAGTTTAAAGTTGCAATAGAGGGTGTCATTTTTGATATAAACTTAAAAGAACTTAAAAGTGGTCGTCATATCGTAGAAATTAAAGTGACTGACTATACGGACTCATTAGTTTTAAAAATGTTTACTCGTAAAAACAAAGATGATTTAGAACATTTTAAAGCGCTAAGTGTAGGTAAATGGGTTAGGGCTCAAGGTCGTATTGAAGAAGATACATTTATTAGAGATTTAGTTATGATGATGTCTGATATTGAAGAGATTAAAAAAGCGACAAAAAAAGATAAGGCTGAAGAAAAGCGTGTAGAATTCCACTTGCATACTGCAATGAGCCAAATGGATGGTATACCCAATATTGGTGCGTATGTTAAACAGGCAGCAGACTGGGGACATCCAGCCATTGCGGTTACAGACCATAATGTTGTGCAAGCATTTCCAGATGCTCACGCAGCAGCGGAAAAACATGGCATTAAAATGATATACGGTATGGAAGGTATGTTAGTTGATGATGGTGTTCCGATTGCATACAAACCACAAGATGTCGTATTAAAAGATGCTACTTATGTTGTGTTCGACGTTGAGACAACTGGTTTATCAAATCAGTATGATAAAATCATCGAGCTTGCAGCTGTGAAAGTTCATAACGGTGAAATCATCGATAAGTTTGAAAGGTTTAGTAATCCGCATGAACGATTATCGGAAACGATTATCAATTTGACGCATATTACTGATGATATGTTAGTAGATGCCCCTGAGATTGAAGAAGTACTTACAGAGTTTAAAGAATGGGTTGGCGATGCGATATTCGTAGCGCATAATGCTTCGTTTGATATGGGCTTTATCGATACGGGATATGAACGTCTTGGGTTTGGACCATCAACGAATGGTGTTATCGATACTTTAGAATTATCTCGTACGATTAATACTGAATATGGTAAACATGGTTTGAATTTCTTAGCTAAAAAATATGGCGTAGAATTAACGCAACATCACCGTGCCATTTATGATACAGAAGCAACAGCTTACATTTTCATAAAAATGGTTCAACAAATGAAAGAATTAGGCGTATTAAATCATAACGAAATCAACAAAAAACTCAGTAATGAAGATGCATATAAACGTGCAAGACCTAGTCATGTCACATTAATTGTACAAAACCAACAAGGTCTTAAAAATCTATTTAAAATTGTAAGTGCATCATTGGTGAAGTATTTCTACCGTACACCTCGAATTCCACGTTCATTGTTAGATGAATACCGTGAGGGATTATTGGTAGGTACAGCGTGTGATGAAGGTGAATTATTTACGGCAGTTATGCAGAAGGACCAGAGCCAAGTTGAAAAAATTGCCAAATATTATGATTTTATTGAAATTCAACCACCGGCACTTTATCAAGATTTAATTGATAGAGAGCTTATTAGAGATACTGAAACATTACATGAAATTTATCAACGTTTAATACATGCAGGTGACACAGCGGGTATACCTGTTATTGCGACAGGAAATGCACACTATTTGTTTGAACATGATGGTATCGCACGTAAAATTTTAATAGCATCACAACCCGGCAATCCACTTAATCGCTCAACTTTACCGGAAGCACATTTTAGAACTACAGATGAAATGTTAAACGAGTTTCATTTTTTAGGTGAAGAAAAAGCGCATGAAATTGTTGTGAAAAATACAAACGAATTAGCAGATCGAATTGAACGTGTTGTTCCTATTAAAGATGAATTATACACACCGCGTATGGAAGGTGCTAACGAAGAAATTAGAGAACTAAGTTATGCAAATGCGCGTAAACTGTATGGTGAAGACCTGCCTCAAATCGTAATTGATCGATTAGAAAAAGAATTAAAAAGTATTATCGGTAATGGATTTGCGGTAATTTACTTAATTTCGCAACGTTTAGTTAAAAAATCATTAGATGATGGATACTTAGTTGGTTCCCGTGGTTCAGTAGGTTCTAGTTTTGTAGCGACAATGACTGAGATTACTGAAGTAAACCCGTTACCGCCACACTATATTTGTCCGAACTGTAAAACGAGTGAATTTTTCAATGATGGTTCAGTAGGATCAGGATTCGATTTACCTGATAAGACGTGTGAAACTTGTGGAGCGCCACTTATTAAAGAAGGACAAGATATTCCGTTTGAAACATTTTTAGGATTTAAGGGAGATAAAGTTCCTGATATCGACTTAAACTTTAGTGGTGAATATCAACCGAATGCCCATAACTACACAAAAGTATTATTTGGTGAGGATAAAGTATTCCGTGCAGGTACAATTGGTACTGTTGCTGAAAAGACTGCTTTTGGTTATGTTAAAGGTTATTTGAATGATCAAGGCATCCACAAAAGAGGTGCTGAAATAGATCGACTCGTTAAAGGATGTACAGGTGTTAAACGTACAACTGGACAGCATCCAGGGGGTATTATTGTAGTACCTGATTACATGGATATTTATGATTTTACGCCGATACAATATCCTGCCGATGATCAAAATTCAGCATGGATGACGACACATTTTGATTTCCATTCTATTCATGATAATGTATTAAAACTTGATATACTTGGACACGATGATCCAACAATGATTCGTATGCTTCAAGATTTATCGGGCATTGATCCAAAAACGATACCTGTAGATGACAAAGAAGTCATGCAAATATTTAGTACACCTGAAAGTTTAGGTGTTACTGAAGATGAAATTTTATGTAAAACAGGTACGTTTGGGGTTCCAGAATTCGGTACAGGGTTCGTGCGTCAAATGTTAGAAGATACAAAGCCAACAACATTTTCTGAATTAGTTCAAATCTCAGGATTATCTCATGGTACAGATGTGTGGTTAGGCAATGCTCAAGAATTAATTAAAACCGGTATATGTGATTTATCAAGTGTAATTGGTTGTCGTGATGATATCATGGTTTATTTAATGTATGCTGGTTTAGAACCATCAATGGCTTTTAAAATAATGGAGTCAGTACGTAAAGGTAAAGGTTTAACTGAAGAAATGATTGAAACGATGAAAGAAAATGAAGTGCCGGATTGGTATTTAGATTCATGTCTTAAAATTAAGTACATGTTCCCTAAAGCCCATGCAGCAGCATACGTTTTAATGGCAGTACGTATCGCATATTTCAAAGTACATCATCCACTTTATTACTATGCATCTTACTTTACAATTCGTGCGTCAGACTTTGATTTAATCACGATGATTAAAGATAAAACAAGCATTCGAAATACTGTAAAAGACATGTATTCTCGCTATATGGATCTAGGTAAAAAAGAAAAAGACGTATTAACAGTCTTGGAAATTATGAATGAAATGGCGCATCGAGGTTATCGCATGCAACCGATTAGTTTAGAAAAGAGTCAGGCGTTCGAATTTATCATTGAAGGCGATACACTTATTCCGCCGTTCATATCAGTGCCTGGGCTTGGCGAAAACGTTGCGAAACGAATTGTTGAAGCTCGTGACGATGGCCCATTTTTATCAAAAGAAGATTTAAACAAAAAAGCTGGATTATCTCAGAAAATTATTGAGTATTTAGATGAGTTAGGCTCATTACCGAATTTACCAGATAAAGCTCAACTTTCGATATTTGATATGTAAAATGAAATAATCAAGGTATTTATTTAATGCGTATGGCGTAGTTAAAGAAATACAAAATTGTTGCTGGACATAAAATTATGCCTGTATTTCTTTTCAACGTCTTACGAGTCTATTCGAATGTAATGGTGAAATAAATGAACAAACTTTTACAAGAATCTCTGATTAATAGTGAAGTCATTTGTTTCAAGCATAAACTTATGCTATAATTAAGTTGCTTAAAAATTAGTGAACTCAGGCAGAAGAGTGGGAGATTCCCGCTCTTTTCTATTTGCCAAAAAGGGAGGCCTGTATGAGTAAAATTACAGAACAAGTAGAAGTGATTGTTAAACCAATTATGGAAGACTTGAATTTTGAACTTGTAGACGTTGAATATGTCAAAGAGGGTAGAGATCATTTTCTTAGAATCTCTATTGATAAAGAAGGTGGCGTAGATTTAAATGATTGTACGCTAGCTTCTGAAAAAATAAGTGAAGCTATGGATGCAAATGATCCTATTCCTGAAATGTATTATTTAGACGTAGCGTCACCTGGTGCAGAACGTCCAATTAAAAAAGAACAAGATTTCCAAAATGCAATAACTAAACCTGTATTTGTTTCTTTATATGTACCAATTGAAGGTGAAAAGGAATGGTTAGGCATTTTACAAGAAGTCAATAATGAAACAATTGTAGTACAAGTTAAAATCAAAGCAAGAACGAAAGATATAGAGATACCGAGAGACAAAATAGCAAAAGCACGTCACGCAGTTATGATTTAACGTGATGAGGAGGAAAAAACGTGTCAAGTAATGAATTATTATTAGCTACTGAGTATTTAGAAAAAGAAAAGAAGATTCCTAGAGCAGTATTAATTGATGCTATTGAAGCAGCTTTAATTACTGCATACAAAAAGAATTATGATAGTGCAAGAAATGTCCGTGTGGAATTAAATATGGATCAAGGTACTTTCAAAGTTATCGCTCGTAAAGATGTTGTTGAAGAAGTATTTGACGACAGAGATGAAGTGGATTTAAGTACAGCGCTTGTTAAAAACCCTGCATATGAAATTGGTGATATATACGAAGAAGATGTAACACCTAAAGATTTTGGTCGTGTAGGTGCTCAAGCAGCGAAACAAGCAGTAATGCAACGTCTTCGTGATGCTGAACGTGAAATTTTATTTGAAGAATTTATAGACAAAGAAGAAGACATACTTACTGGAATTATTGACCGTGTTGACCATCGTTATGTATATGTGAACTTAGGTCGTATCGAAGCTGTTTTATCTGAAGCAGAAAGAAGTCCTAACGAAAAATATATTCCTAACGAACGTATCAAAGTATATGTTAACAAAGTGGAACAAACGACAAAAGGTCCTCAAATCTATGTTTCTCGTAGCCATCCAGGTTTATTAAAACGTTTATTTGAACAAGAAGTTCCAGAAATTTACGATGGTACTGTAATTGTTAAATCAGTAGCACGTGAAGCTGGCGATCGCTCTAAAATTAGTGTCTTCTCTGAAAACAATGATATAGATGCTGTTGGTGCATGTGTTGGTGCCAAAGGCGCACGTGTTGAAGCTGTTGTTGAAGAGCTAGGTGGCGAAAAAATCGACATCGTTCAATGGAATGAAGATCCAAAAGTATTTGTAAAAAATGCTTTAAGCCCTTCTCAAGTTTTAGAAGTTATTGTTGATGAAACAAATCAATCTACAATAGTTGTTGTTCCTGATTATCAATTGTCATTAGCGATTGGTAAAAGAGGACAAAACGCACGTCTAGCTGCTAAATTAACCGGCTGGAAAATTGATATTAAATCAGAAACAGATGCGCGCGAAGCGGGTATCTATCCAGTAGTTGAAGCTGAAAAAGTAACTGAAGAAGATGTTGCTTTAGAAGATGCTGACACAACAGAATCAACCGAAGAGGTAAATGATGTTTCAGTTGAAACAAATGTAGAGAAAGAATCTGAATAATAGGTTGGAGTGAAGTATCTATGAAAAAGAAAAAAATTCCGATGCGAAAATGTATTCTTTCAAATGAAATGCATCCCAAAAAAGATATGATTCGTGTTGTTGTTAATAAAGAAGGCGAAATCTTTGCGGATGTTACTGGAAAGAAACAAGGCCGTGGCGCATATGTTTCTAAAGATGTTGCTATGGTTGAAAAAGCACAACAAAAAGAAATTTTAGAAAAATATTTTAAAGCATCTAAAGAGCAATTGGATCCTGTTTATAAAGAAATTATTAGATTAATTTATAGAGAAGAGATCCCAAAATGAGTATAGATCAAATATTAAACTTTTTAGGATTAGCAATGAGAGCTGGTAAAGTAAAAACAGGTGAATCAGTCATTGTTAATGAGATAAAAAAAGGAAATTTAAAGCTCGTTATTGTTGCAAATGATGCGTCTGATAATACAGCTAAATTAATTACAGATAAATGTAAGAGTTACAAAGTTCCATTCAGAAAGTTTGGAAATCGAAATGAATTGGGAATAGCACTTGGAAAAGGTGAGCGTGTTAATGTAGGGATTACTGACCCAGGCTTTGCTAAAAAGTTGCTATCAATGATAGATGAATATCATAAGGAGTGATTATATGAGTAAACAAAGAATTTACGAATATGCGAAAGAATTAAATCTAAAGAGTAAAGAGATTATAGATGAGTTAAAAAGCATGAATATTGAGGTTTCAAATCATATGCAAGCTTTGGAAGATGACCAAATTAAAGCATTAGATAAAAAGTTCAAAAAAGAACAAAAGAACGACAATAAACAAAGCACTCAAAATAATCACCAAAAATCAAACAATCAAAACCAAAATAAAGGGCAACAAAAAGATAACAAAAAGAATCAACAACAAAATAATAAAGGCAACAAAGGCAATAAAAAGAATAATAGAAATAATAAGAAAAATAACAAGAATAATAAACCACAAAATCAACCAGCTGCTCCAAAAGAAATACCATCAAAAGTGACATATCAAGAAGGTATTACAGTAGGCGAATTTGCGGATAAATTAAATGTTGAATCATCAGAAATTATCAAAAAATTATTCTTACTTGGTATTGTTGCTAATATCAATCAATCATTAAATCAAGAAACAATCGAATTAATTGCCGATGATTATGGCGTTGAGGTTGAAGAGGAAGTTGTGATTAATGAAGAAGATTTATCAATCTACTTCGAAGACGAAAAAGATGATCCAGAAGCAATTGAGAGACCAGCAGTTGTAACAATTATGGGACATGTTGACCATGGTAAAACTACTTTATTAGATTCAATTCGTCATACAAAAGTTACAGCAGGTGAAGCAGGTGGAATCACTCAACATATTGGTGCATATCAAATTGAAAACGATGGCAAAAAAATCACTTTCTTAGATACACCGGGACATGCTGCATTTACAACGATGCGTGCGCGTGGTGCACAAGTAACAGATATTACAATTTTAGTAGTAGCAGCTGACGATGGTGTTATGCCACAAACAATTGAAGCAATTAACCATGCTAAAGAAGCAGAAGTACCAATTATTGTTGCAGTAAATAAAATTGATAAACCAACTTCAAATCCTGATCGAGTTATGCAAGAATTAACTGAATATGGTTTAATTCCTGAAGATTGGGGTGGCGAAACAATTTTCGTTCCACTTTCTGCATTAAGTGGTGATGGTATCGACGATTTATTAGAAATGATAGGATTAGTTGCAGAAGTTCAAGAACTTAAAGCAAATCCTAAAAACCGTGCTGTTGGTACAGTTATCGAAGCTGAATTAGATAAATCACGTGGTCCTTCTGCATCATTATTAGTACAAAACGGTACATTAAATGTTGGGGATGCGATTGTAGTTGGTAATACTTACGGCCGTATTCGTGCAATGGTTAATGACTTAGGTCAAAGAATCAAAATGGCTGGTCCATCAACGCCTGTTGAAATTACAGGTATTAATGATGTGCCACAAGCTGGGGATCGCTTTGTTGTATTTAGTGATGAAAAACAAGCTCGTCGTATTGGTGAATCAAGACACGAAGCTAGCATTGTTCAACAACGTCAAGAAAGTAAAAATGTTTCATTAGATAACCTGTTTGAACAAATGAAACAAGGTGAAATGAAAGATTTAAACGTTATTATTAAAGGTGATGTTCAAGGTTCTGTTGAAGCTTTAGCTGCATCATTAATGAAAATTGATGTTGAAGGCGTAAATGTTCGTATCATTCATACAGCGGTTGGTGCAATTAATGAGTCAGACGTGACACTTGCTAATGCCTCAAATGGTATTATCATTGGTTTCAATGTTCGTCCAGACAGTGGTGCAAAACGTGCTGCAGAAGCTGAAAATGTTGATATGCGTTTACACAGAGTTATTTATAATGTTATCGAAGAAATTGAATCAGCGATGAAAGGTTTACTTGATCCAGAATTTGAAGAACAAGTTATCGGACAAGCTGAAGTTCGTCAAACATTCAAAGTTTCTAAAGTTGGTACTATTGCTGGATGTTATGTTACTGAAGGTAAAATTACGCGAAATGCTGGTGTACGTATTATTCGTGATGGTATTGTTCAATATGAAGGCGAATTAGATACACTTAAACGTTTCAAAGATGATGCTAAGGAAGTTGCAAAAGGTTATGAATGTGGTATTACAATTGAAAACTACAATGACCTTAAAGAAGGCGATGTTATCGAAGCATTTGAAATGGTTGAAATTAAGCGTTAATTAAATAAATTACAAGCTAAAAGTATAGTTAAGATTGATATGCTCCCTATAAATATTGCACTTTTTAAGTGTCTACTTTATAGGGAGCATATTTGATACTAGCTTTTGGTTTTTTATTAGAATAGATTACCTATTAAAAGTTACGTTATATGGACATGATTTTGTATAAAATTTTGTGGTGGCCTAGAATGATTTTTAATGACAAAATATAATGTCGACTATTATTGGAAAATTTTCTGTTGAAATGCCTATCTTACGGCAAACTTTATTTGATTTTATAGGCTTAATTTATTAAAATAACGTGTGAGCTAAAATAATTGTTTAAGCATTGTTACACTAAAAAATGCAAATAACAATTGAACTTAAAGATAAAGAGGTGACAAGAATGAGCAGTATGAGAGCAGAGCGTGTTGGTGAACAAATGAAGAAGGAATTAATGGATATCATCAACAATAAAGTCAAAGATCCTCGAGTTGGTTTTATTACAATTACAGATGTTGTTTTAACAAATGATTTATCGCAGGCTAAAGTATTTTTAACTGTATTAGGTAACGATAAAGAAGTAGAAAATACATTTAAAGCACTTGATAAAGCAAAAGGCTTCATTAAGTCTGAATTAGGTTCTAGAATGCGATTACGTATTATGCCGGAATTAATGTATGAATATGATCAATCAATCGAATATGGTAATAAAATTGAACGAATGATTCAAGATTTACACAAACAAGATAGATAATTTAGTGTTAGGTATCTGGAAAATGTTTGATAATTTCTTAATATCGGTATATTAACATTAAACAGTTAATACATAGATGTGTAGAAATAGTTAACATTTTCCAGTTTTTTTATGAATAAATTCAGTTGATACGCTATTAAAATATATTTTAAAAAAAGAAGGTGACTATATGTATAATGGGATATTACCAGTATATAAAGAGCGCGGTTTAACAAGTCATGACGTTGTATTCAAATTGCGTAAAATATTAAAAACTAAAAAAATAGGTCACACGGGTACGCTTGATCCCGAAGTTGCAGGCGTGTTACCGGTATGTATAGGTAATGCAACGAGAGTTAGTGATTATGTTATGGATATGGGCAAAGCTTATGAAGCAACTGTATCGATAGGAAGAAGTACAACGACTGAAGATCAAACGGGTGATACATTGGAAACAAAAGGTGTACACTCAGCAGATTTTAATAAGGACGATATTGACCGATTGTTAGAAAGTTTTAAAGGTATCATTGAACAAATTCCGCCGATGTACTCATCCGTCAAAGTAAATGGTAAAAAATTATATGAATATGCGCGTAATAATGAAACAGTTGAAAGACCAAAGCGTAAAGTTAATATTAAAGACATTGGGCGTATATCTGAATTAGATTTTAAAGAAAATGAGTGTCATTTTAAAATACGCGTCATCTGTGGTAAAGGTACATATATTAGAACGCTAGCAACTGATATTGGTGTGAAATTAGGCTTTCCGGCACATATGTCGAAATTAACACGAATCGAGTCTGGTGGATTTGTGTTGAAAGATAGCCTTACATTAGAACAAATAAAAGAACTTCATGAGCAGGATTCATTGCAAAATAAATTGTTTCCTTTAGAATATGGATTAAAGGGTTTGCCAAGCATTAAAATTAAAGATTCGCACATAAAAAAACGTATTTTAAATGGGCAGAAATTTAATAAAAATGAATTTGATAACAAAATTAAAGACCAAATTGTATTTATTGATGATGATTCAGAAAAAGTATTAGCAATTTATATGGTACACCCTACAAAAGAATCAGAAATTAAACCTAAAAAAGTCTTTAATTAAAGGAGATAGAATTTATGAAAGTCATAGAAGTGACACATCCTATACAATCAAAACAGTATATTACAGAGGATGTTGCAATGGCATTCGGATTTTTCGATGGCATGCATAAAGGTCATGACAAAGTCTTTGATATATTAAACGAAATAGCTGAGGCACGCAGTTTAAAAAAAGCGGTGATGACATTTGATCCGCATCCGTCTGTCGTGTTGAATCCTAAAAGAAAACGAACAACGTATTTAACGCCACTTTCAGATAAAATCGAAAAAATTAGCCAACATGATATTGATTATTGTATAGTGGTTAATTTTTCATCTAGGTTTGCTAATGTGAGCGCAGAAGATTTTGTTGAAAATTATATAATTAAAAATAATGTAAAAGAAGTCATTGCTGGTTTTGATTTTACTTTTGGTAAATTTGGAAAAGGTAATATGACTGTACTTCAAGAATATGATGCGTTTAATACGACAATTGTGAGTAAACAAGAAATTGAAAATGAAAAAATTTCTACAACTTCTATTCGTCAAGATTTAATCAATGGTGAGTTGCAAAAAGCGAATGATGCTTTAGGCTATATATATTCTATTAAAGGCACTGTAGTGCAAGGTGAAAAAAGGGGAAGAACTATTGGCTTCCCAACAGCTAACATTCAACCTAGTGATGATTATTTGTTACCTCGTAAAGGTGTTTATGCTGTTAGTATTGAAATCGGCACTGAAAATAAATTATATCGAGGGGTAGCTAACATAGGTGTAAAGCCAACATTTCATGATCCTAACAAAGCAGAAGTTGTCATCGAAGTGAATATCTTTGACTTTGAGGATAATATTTATGGTGAACGAGTGACCGTGAATTGGCATCATTTCTTACGTCCTGAGATTAAATTTGATGGTATCGACCCATTAGTTAAACAAATGAACGATGATAAATCGCGTGCTAAATATTTATTAGCAGTTGATTTTGGTGATGAAGTAGCTTATAATATCTAGAGTTGCGTATAGTTATATAAACAATCTATACCACACCTTTTTCTTAGTAGGTCGAATCTCCAACGCCTAACTCGGATTAAGGAGTATTCAAACATTTTAAGGAGGAAATTGATTATGGCAATTTCACAAGAACGTAAAAACGAAATCATTAAAGAATACCGTGTACACGAAACTGATACTGGTTCACCAGAAGTACAAATCGCTGTACTTACTGCAGAAATCAACGCAGTAAACGAACACTTACGTACACACAAAAAAGACCACCATTCACGTCGTGGATTATTAAAAATGGTAGGTCGTCGTAGACATTTATTAAACTACTTACGTAGTAAAGATATTCAACGTTACCGTGAATTAATTAAATCACTTGGTATCCGTCGTTAATCTTAATATAACGTCTTTGAGGTTGGGGCATATTTATGTTCCAACCTTAATTTATATTAAAAAAGCTTTTTACAAATATTAACATTTATTATATGTTAAGCTAATATTGAGTGAATAATAAGGTTACAATGAGATAAATATGATATAAGTACACCTAGAGTAATAATCAAGATATTAAAAATAAAGTATGTTTTAAAAAAATATAACTTATATTTATACTGATAAGGGTGGGACGATAAGTCTATTTTGTAAATAATAGATGGATATCCCGCTCTCTTTTTTTCCAATTCAATATTTTATAACTAATATTAAAATACGATAATAAATGATATGATATAACTATTAGATTCAAGAGAGGAGATTTATAATGTCTCAAGAAAAGAAAGTTTTTAAAACTGAATGGGCAGGAAGATCTTTAACGATTGAAACAGGGCAATTAGCTAAACAAGCAAATGGCGCTGTATTGGTTCGTTATGGAGATACAGTCGTGTTATCGACGGCAACTGCATCAAAAGAACCTCGTGATGGAGATTTCTTCCCATTAACAGTGAACTATGAAGAAAAAATGTACGCTGCGGGTAAAATTCCTGGTGGATTTAAAAAGAGAGAAGGACGTCCTGGTGACGATGCAACATTAACTGCGCGATTAATTGATAGACCAATTAGACCTTTATTCCCTAAAGGATATAAGCATGATGTTCAAATTATGAACATGGTATTAAGTGCAGATCCTGATTGTTCACCACAAATGGCTGCAATGATTGGTTCATCTATGGCGCTTAGTGTGTCGGATATTCCATTCCAAGGGCCAATCGCCGGTGTAAATGTGGGTTATATTGACGGTAAATATATCATTAACCCAACAGTAGAAGAAAAAGAAGTTTCTCGCTTAGACCTTGAAGTAGCTGGTCATAAAGATGCAGTAAACATGGTAGAGGCAGGCGCTAGTGAGATTACTGAACAAGAAATGTTAGAGGCGATTTTCTTTGGTCATGAAGAGATTCAACGTTTAGTTGATTTCCAACAACAAATCGTCGACCACATTCAACCTGTTAAACAAGAATTTATTCCAGTAGAGCGTGATGAAGCGCTAGTTGAACGTGTAAAATCTTTAACCGAAGAAAAGGGACTTAAAGAAACAGTTTTAACATTTGATAAACAACAACGAGATGAAAATCTTGATAACTTAAAAGAAGAAATCGTCAATGAATTTATCGATGAAGAAGATCCAGAAAATGAATTACTTATTAAAGAAGTTTATGCAATTTTAAATGAATTAGTGAAAGAAGAAGTTCGACGTTTAATTGCAGATGAAAAAATTAGACCAGACGGCCGTAAACCTGATGAAATCCGTCCATTAGATTCTGAAGTTGGTATTTTACCTAGAACGCATGGTTCAGGTCTATTTACACGTGGTCAGACTCAAGCACTTTCAGTTTTAACATTAGGTGCTTTAGGCGATTATCAATTAATTGATGGTTTAGGACCTGAAGAAGAAAAAAGATTCATGCATCATTACAACTTCCCGAATTTTTCAGTAGGTGAAACTGGTCCAGTACGTGCGCCAGGTCGTCGTGAAATTGGACATGGTGCGTTAGGTGAAAGAGCATTAAAATATATTATTCCTGATACTGCTGATTTCCCATATACAATTCGTATTGTAAGTGAGGTACTTGAATCAAATGGTTCATCATCTCAAGCGTCAATTTGTGGATCAACATTAGCATTAATGGATGCGGGCGTACCGATTAAAGCACCAGTTGCTGGTATTGCTATGGGCCTTGTTACACGTGAAGATAGCTATACGATTTTAACTGATATCCAAGGTATGGAAGATGCATTAGGTGATATGGACTTTAAAGTCGCTGGTACTAAAGAAGGTATTACAGCAATCCAAATGGATATTAAAATTGACGGTTTAACGCGTGAAATTATCGAAGAGGCTCTAGAACAAGCGAGACGTGGTCGTTTAGAAATAATGAATCATATGTTACAAACAATTGATCAACCACGTACTGAATTAAGTGCTTACGCGCCAAAAGTTGTAACTATGACAATTAAACCAGATAAGATTAGAGATGTTATCGGACCTGGTGGTAAAAAAATTAACGAAATTATTGATGAAACAGGCGTTAAATTAGATATTGAACAAGATGGTACTATCTTTATTGGTGCCGTTGATCAAGCTATGATAAATCGCGCTCGTGAAATCATTGAGGAAATTACACGTGAAGCGGAAGTAGGTCAAACTTATCAAGCCACTGTTAAACGTATTGAAAAATACGGTGCGTTTGTAGGCCTATTCCCGGGTAAAGATGCGTTGCTTCACATTTCACAAATTTCAAAAAATAGAATTGAAAAAGTGGAAGATGTATTAAAAATCGGTGACACAATTGAAGTTAAGATTACTGAAATTGATAAACAAGGTCGAGTAAATGCTTCACACAGAGCATTAGAAGAATAATATTTAAAGTCATATGACGACAATGTATCGTCATGTGATTTTTTTATGCCATTTTTTACGAAGTGATCCAATTTGAATTTGTTGTATTGAACATTTTAAAACGCTTTATTATTTTGTGTGCAACTGTTAATTATCCTGTATGTATAGTGATTAATAGTGTACATCAAGTGTTTTTTAACTTATAATGAATAGTGAGTTTATATATGGACGGGTAACAAATTTAGGAGGTAAGATTTTGAGTTTAATAAAGAAAAAGAATAAAGATATTCGCATTATACCATTAGGCGGTGTTGGCGAAATTGCTAAAAATATGTATATCGTTGAAGTAGACGATGAAATGTTTATGTTAGATGCTGGACTTATGTTTCCAGAAGACGAAATGCTAGGTATTGATATTGTTATACCAGACATTTCATACGTACTTGAAAATAAAGATAAATTGAAGGGTATATTCCTTACACACGGACATGAGCACGCGATTGGTGCAGTGAGTTATGTTTTAGAACAATTAGATGCACCAGTATATGGATCTAAATTGACAATAGCGTTAATTAAAGAAAATATGAAAGCCCGTAATATTGATAAAAAAGTTCGCTACTACACAGTTAATAATGATTCAATTATGAGATTCAAAAACGTGAATATTAGTTTCTTTAATACGACACACAGTATTCCTGATAGTCTAGGTGTTTGTATTCACACTTCATATGGTGCCATTGTGTATACAGGTGAATTTAAGTTTGACCAAAGTTTACATGGACATTATGCACCAGATATTAAACGTATGGCAGAGATTGGTGAAGAAGGTGTATTTGTCTTAATCAGTGATTCTACTGAGGCAGAGAAACCTGGATATAATACTCCGGAAAATGTGATTGAACATCATATGTATGACGCTTTTGCAAAAGTGCGAGGTCGCTTGATTGTTTCATGTTATGCTTCGAACTTTATACGTATACAGCAAGTTTTAAATATTGCTAGCAAGCTAAATCGTAAAGTGTCATTTTTAGGAAGATCACTTGAAAGTTCATTTAATATTGCTCGTAAAATGGGGTATTTCGACATTCCTAAAGATTTGCTAATTCCTATAACAGAAGTTGATAATTATCCTAAAAATGAAGTGATAATTATAGCTACTGGTATGCAAGGAGAACCTGTAGAAGCCTTAAGTCAAATGGCGCAACATAAGCATAAAATTATGAATATCGAAGAAGGCGATTCTGTATTTTTAGCAATTACGGCTTCTGCAAATATGGAAGTTATCATTGCGAATACATTAAATGAGCTTGTACGTGCTGGCGCACATATTATTCCAAATAACAAGAAGATTCATGCTTCAAGTCATGGTTGCATGGAAGAATTAAAAATGATGATTAATATTATGAAACCTGAATACTTTATTCCTGTACAAGGTGAATTTAAAATGCAGATAGCACATGCGAAGCTAGCAGCTGAAGCAGGTGTTGCACCAGAAAAGATTTTCCTTGTGGAAAAAGGAGATGTCATTAATTACAACGGTAAAGATATGATATTAAATGAAAAGGTAAATTCAGGAAATATTTTAATAGATGGTATTGGTATTGGGGATGTAGGAAATATCGTGTTGAGAGACCGTCATCTTTTAGCAGAAGATGGTATCTTTATTGCTGTAGTAACGTTAGATCCTAAAAATAGACGTATAGCTGCGGGACCTGAAATTCAATCTCGTGGGTTTGTATATGTACGTGAAAGTGAAGACTTATTACGTGAAGCAGAAGAGAAAGTACGTGAAATAGTAGAGGCTGGTTTACAAGAAAAACGCATAGAATGGTCTGAAATTAAGCAAAATATGCGTGATCAAATTAGTAAACTATTATTCGAAAGTACAAAACGTCGTCCTATGATTATTCCAGTAATTTCTGAAATTTAATCAAAAAGTCATTAACATAAAAGAGGTCAGAACAAGTCACTGAAATATAATGGTTGTCATGGACAATTTACTTATATTTTATGATGGTCAATTGAAAGGGGTAACGATTAATCTGTTATCTTAAGTAAATTGATACATAGATGATATTGTTCTAACCTCTTTCATCGTCTGTTTGGACTACATATTCTAAACATCAAATAGGAAATTATATATAATAACGTCGTTTTAACTAAGGCAACATAAGGAGGTGCGTCAATTGGCACAAGCAAAAAAGAAATCGACAGCTAAGAAAAAAACAACATCAAAAAAAAGAACAAATTCGAGGAAAAAGAAGAATGATAATCCGATACGTTATGTCATAGCTATTTTAGTAGTTGTATTAATGGTGTTGGGTGTTTTCCAATTAGGAATAATAGGTCGTCTAATTGACAGCTTCTTTAATTATTTATTTGGGTACAGTAGATATTTAACATATATTTTAGTACTCTTAGCAACTGGTTTTATTACATACTCTAAACGTATTCCTAAAACTAGACGAACGGCTGGTTCGATTGTATTGCAAATTGCATTGCTATTTGTATCACAGTTAGTTTTTCATTTTAATAGTGGTATCAAAGCTGAAAGAGAACCTGTACTTTCTTATGTGTATCAGTCATACCAACACAGTCATTTCCCAAATTTTGGTGGCGGTGTATTAGGCTTTTATTTATTAGAGTTAAGCGTACCTTTAATTTCATTATTTGGTGTATGTATTATTACTATTTTATTATTATGCTCAAGTGTTATTTTATTAACAAACCATCAACATCGTGAAGTCGCAAAAGTTGTACTGGAAAATATAAAAGCTTGGTTTGGTTCATTTAATGAAAAAATGTCGGAAAGAAACCAAGAAAAACAATTGAAGCGTGAAGAAAAAGCGAGACTTAAAGAAGAACAAAAGGCACGTCAAAATGAACAGCCACAAATAAAAGATGTGAGTGATTTTACGGAAGTGCCTCAAGAAAGAGATATTCCAATTTATGGGCATACTGAAAATGAAAGTAAAAGTCAGAGTCAACCAAGTCGGAAAAAGCGAGTGTTTGATGCAGAGAATAGTTCGAATAACATCGTAAATCATCATCAAGCAGATCAGCAAGAACAATTAACAGAACAAACTCATAACAGTGTTGAAAGTGAAAACACTATTGAAGAAGCTGGTGAAGTTACGAATGTATCGTATGTTGTTCCACCGTTAACTTTACTTAATCAACCTGCAAAACAAAAAGCAACATCTAAAGCTGAAGTGCAACGTAAAGGACAAGTACTAGAGAATACATTAAAAGATTTTGGGGTAAATGCAAAAGTGACACAAATTAAAATTGGTCCTGCAGTAACTCAATATGAAATTCAACCAGCTCAAGGGGTTAAAGTGAGTAAAATTGTAAACTTGCATAATGATATTGCATTAGCTTTAGCAGCAAAAGATGTTAGAATCGAAGCGCCAATACCTGGTCGCTCTGCAGTAGGTATTGAAGTGCCAAATGAGAAAATTTCATTAGTTTCACTAAAAGAAGTTTTAGATGAAAAATTCCCGTCTAATAATAAACTAGAAGTTGGATTAGGAAGAGATATATCAGGTGATCCAATTACTGTTCCACTAAATGAAATGCCACACTTATTGGTGGCAGGATCGACGGGTAGTGGTAAATCTGTTTGTATAAATGGTATTATTACAAGTATTTTATTAAATGCTAAGCCGCATGAAGTTAAACTTATGTTAATCGATCCGAAAATGGTTGAACTAAATGTTTATAACGGAATTCCACATTTATTAATTCCGGTTGTTACAAATCCTCATAAAGCTGCTCAAGCTTTAGAAAAAATTGTAGCTGAGATGGAAAGACGTTATGATTTATTCCAACATTCATCAACTAGAAATATTAAAGGTTATAACGAATTAATCCGTAAGCAAAATCAAGAATTAGATGAGAAGCAACCAGAATTACCTTATATCGTTGTTATTGTAGATGAGCTTGCAGATTTAATGATGGTAGCTGGTAAAGAAGTTGAAAATGCGATTCAACGTATTACACAAATGGCACGTGCAGCAGGTATACATTTAATTGTAGCGACACAAAGACCTTCTGTGGATGTAATTACAGGTATCATTAAAAATAATATTCCATCTAGAATTGCTTTTGCTGTAAGTTCTCAAACAGATTCAAGAACTATTATTGGTACTGGCGGCGCAGAAAAGTTACTTGGTAAAGGTGACATGTTATACGTTGGAAATGGTGATTCATCACAAACACGTATTCAAGGGGCGTTTTTAAGTGACCAAGAGGTGCAAGATGTTGTAAATTATGTAGTAGAACAACAACAGGCAAATTATGTAAAAGAAATGGAACCAGATGCACCAGTGGATAAATCGGAAATGAAAAGTGAGGATGCTTTATATGATGAAGCGTATTTGTTTGTTGTTGAACAACAAAAGGCAAGTACATCATTGTTACAACGCCAATTTAGAATTGGTTATAATAGAGCATCTAGGTTGATGGATGATTTAGAACGCAATCAGGTAATCGGTCCACAAAAAGGAAGCAAGCCTAGACAAGTTTTAATAGATCTTAATAATGACGAGGTGTAAAAAAATGTCAGAAATGAATGCGGTATATAACGTTAAACAATACATTTTAAATTTGATTAAGCAAAATAAATTGGAATATGGTGACCAACTTCCAAGTAATTTATCAATTGCCAGAGAATTAAATGTAAAAACCGACGATGTTTATGAAGCAATTCAGGCATTGATTACTGAACAAGTCATTAAAGATAATTTTGAAGAGGGCACAAGTGTTAAGTCACTGCCCCCTTTCTTTTATCCATTGAATGAACTTATAAGTATTGGGCAAATGATTAAAAATGCAGGATTTGAATGCGGAACTGAATACTTAAATTTTGATGAGCAACCAGCAACTATGTTAGATGCAAATTTGTTGAGCGTTGAAGAAGGATATCCAGTAACCATTATAGAACGATTACGAACTGCCGATGGAGAACCGGTCGTCTATTGTTTAGATAAAATTGCTAAAAAAGAATTAACATGTACAGAGTATCAAATGAGCAATGGATCGATACTAAGTGCGATAAAAGAACAAAGTAATCATAATATTTGTTACGCTGATACAGAAATTGAAGCGGTAAATTATGAACCTCGAATATCCGAAGTACTGAATGCTTCGCCACACGAAGGTTTGATTTTATTAAAAATTACGCACTACAATGAATTAGATGAACCTATTTTGTATTCATTAAATTATATGAAAAATAGCTTAGTTCAATTTAAAATCACTAGAAAAATATAGATGTAAGAAGATATAGAGGAGGCTATATATTTGAGTAGACAATCTCAACCAAATATACATATCAAAGTTTCACCAACAACTAAATTTAAAACAACTACTATAGTTTTTAAATTTATGGCACCTTTAGAATATGACACAATTACAGCTAGATCATTATTAAGCAAATTATTAGTTCGAGCAACTAAGAAATGGCCAACCGATAAGTCGTTTAATAATCACTTAGCCGATTTATATGGTGCATATGTGAATAGTACAATTTCAAAATTCAAAGATCAGCATGTCATTACATTTTCATTAGAAATTGTAAATGAACGTTATTTAAGAAACGGTGAATCATTATTTAATCAAGGATTAGATTTATTACAAGAAATCATTTGGAATCCATTAATTGAAAATAAAGCATTCAATGATAATTTTGTTAACCAAGAGAAAACATTATTAGCCAAAAAAATAGAAGCAATGGTAGATAACAAAGCACAATATTCGTTTTTAAAATTACTCGACCATATGTTTGAAAATGAAGCATACAAATACTTATCTACAGGACAACTAGAACAAATCCCACATATTACTGCTGAAACACTATATCATACATATCAATCAATGATTAATAATGATCAATGTTCTGTTTATGTTGTCGGCAATGTAGAACCTGAAAGTGTTGAGAAACAAATACGTGAAAAATTTGCACTTAAACCATTCGATAAACATCAATTCCAACATTCTACACATCATTTACACGATGAAGAAGTTGATTATATTGTTGAATATGATGACGTGGATCAAGCTAAATTAAATATGGGATATCGTTTTCCAACACAATATGGACAAAGTGGATATGCTGCTTTTGTTGTATTTAACATGATGTTTGGAGGAGATCCTTCATCTGTTTTATTTAATGAAGTGCGAGAAAAGCAAAGTTTAGCGTACTCTATACATTCACAAATTGATGGCAAAAATGGCTATTTATTTGTTTTGAGTGGGGTTTCAAGTGATAAGTACGAAACTGCAAAAGACACTATTATAAGTGAATTTGAAAAAATAAAAGCAGGAGATTTCACTGAAGAAAAATTAGAGTTAGCTAAAAAAGTAATCATTTCTCATCGATATGAATCTGAAGATCGTCCGAAAAGTATTATAGAGATTATGCATAACCAAATATTATTAGAGCAACCACAAAGCAAAGAAACATTTATAAATGATATACAGAAGGTAAGTCGCGAAGATATTGTTTCTGTTGCTGAAAAAGCATTTTTAGATACAATCTATGTGTTGACAAAAGGAGGGGATAAATAATGAAAGAGCGTTATTATGAATTAATAGACGAAAGAGTATTCGAACAAGAATTAGAAAATGGTTTACGATTATTTGTTATCCCTAAACCAGGTTTTCAAAAGACATTTGTCACTTACACTACACAATTTGGTTCATTAGATAATCAATTCAAACCCCTCGGACAAGACCAATTTGTTACTGTACCTGATGGAGTTGCTCACTTTTTAGAACATAAATTATTTGAAAAAGAAGAAGAAGACTTATTTACTGCATTTGCTGAAGATAATGCACAAGCAAATGCGTTTACAAGCTTTGATCGTACAAGCTACTTGTTCAGTGCAACTGATAATATTGAAAACAACATTAAACGTTTACTTACAATGGTTGAAACGCCTTATTTTACAAAAGAAACTGTTGATAAAGAAAAAGGTATTATTGCAGAAGAAATAAAAATGTATCAAGAGCAACCTGGATATAAATTAATGTTTAATACATTGCGTGCAATGTATCAACAACATCCAATACGTGTTGATATTGCCGGTAGTGTAGAAAGTATATACGATATTACAAAAGATGATTTGTATCTATGTTATGAAACGTTTTATCATCCATCAAATATGGTTTTATTTGTTGTTGGCGATGTGGATCCTGAAGCAATATGTCGAATAGTAAAACAACACGAGGATGCTCGTAATAAAGTTAACCAACCCAAAATCGAACGAGGACTTGTTAATGAACCGGAGGATGTTAAAGAAGCATTTGTTACTGAATCTATGAAAATTCAATCATCAAGACTAATGCTTGGTTTTAAAAATAAACCATTACAAGAAGCGCCTCAAAAATATGTACAACGTGATTTAGAAATGTCATTATTCTTTGAGTTAATTTTTGGGGAAGAAACAGATTTTTATCAGAATTTATTAAACGAAGGACTTATCGATGATACATTTGGTTATCAATTTGTACTAGAGCCGACTTATAGTTTTTCAATCGTGACAAGCGCTACTGAAGAACCAGATAAATTAAAAAAATTATTATTAGATGAGTTGCGTGATAAAAAAGGCAATTTCCAAGATGCAGAAGCATTTGAACTTTTGAAAAAGCAATTTATAGGTGAATTCATATCAAGTTTAAACTCACCTGAATATATTGCTAATCAATATACTAAATTGTATTTTGAAGGTGTTAGCGTGTTTGACATGTTAGACATTGTTGAAAATATCACCTTAGATAGTATTAACGAAACGTCATCGTTATATTTAAATTTAGATCAGCAAGTCGATAGTCGTTTGGAGATTAAAAAGTAATGAAAGCATTAGTATTAGGTGGTTCTGGTTCAATTGGTTCTGAGATAGTCAAACAATTATTAACTGATGGATTTGAAGTTTATGTGCAATATTATCGTACTGATATAAATGAATTAACTAGCAAATTTAATGATGATAAAGTTCGTTTTATACAAGCGGATTTATCTCAAACAATTGATATTGACAAAACATTTG
This sequence comes from Staphylococcus sp. HMSC36A10, assembly GCF_001838845.1. Lineage (NCBI taxonomy): Bacteria > Bacillati > Bacillota > Bacilli > Caryophanales > Staphylococcaceae > Staphylococcus > Staphylococcus sp. HMSC36A10. Next base: position 153,449 of record NZ_KV839122.1, on the reverse strand, counting down.
GTGACATTAAATCATTAGACTGTTTAATATATGCAAGTGGTCAGTCTTTATATGGTGTTTTACAAGATATGAAAGACCATGATATTGATGCATGTTATCAGTTAAATGTCTTGCAATTAATTCGATTATGTAGATATTTCGTTGATGTTTTACGTCAAAGTGACAATGGAAGAATTATTGTAATTTCATCAATTTGGGGTGAGACAGGAGCTAGTATGGAAACTATTTATTCGACGATGAAAAGTGCACAATTAGGTTTCGTTAAGGCGCTTAGTCAAGAGCTTGCACTAACATCAGTGACAGTAAATGCTATCGCACCTGGATTTGTAGCCGGTAATATGGCAAGTGAGTGGCAAGAAGATGAACTTCAAGCAATGATAACTGAATTACCACAACAGCGATTGATTTTACCGAGTGAGGTTGCTCATACATGCGCCTATTTATATCACCCAAATGCTAGAAGTGTTACTGGAACTATACAGAAAGTTAATGGTGCTTGGTATATTTAAAATATAGAACTATTTTTATGAGCAAATGTTTTTATGATTGATGTTATAATATGAATATTACAATGAATCATAATTTGTTAATTAAACAAGGGGTGAGGTTCACCATGACAGTTGCAGAGAAAAAAGAATGGTACCTAGAATACGAAATTGAAATTAATAGACCGGGTCTTTTAGGTGATGTATCTAGTTTATTAGGTATGTTAGGTATAAGTATTGTTACAATTAATGGTGTTGATCAAGGTAAACGAGGCCTTTTAATTAAAACAGACAATCTTGAAAAAGTTGAACGTTTTGAGCAAATAGCTCGTGGTATAAATGAAATTGAAATAACAAAGCTTAAAAAACCAGAATTAAGAGACCGTCTTGCAGTAAGACATGGTAGATATATTGAGCAAGATGCAAAAGATAAGAAAACCTTTCGATTTGAGCGTGAAGATTTAGGCTTGTTAGTAGACTTTTTAGCTGAATTGTTCAAAGAAGAAGGTCATAAGTTGATTGGCATTAGAGGTATGCCACGAGTTGGTAAAACTGAATCAATTGTTGCGGGAAGTGTTTGTGCACATAAGAGATGGTTATTTATTAGTTCTACTTTAATAAAACAAACTGTACGTAGCTCTCTAATTAAAGGGGAATATGATGCCAATCATGTATACATTATTGATGGTGCAGTTACTGCCAGAGAATCTAATCCAAAACATCAAGAGCTTGTTAACGAAGTTATGACGTTACCATCAATCAAAGTCGTTGAACATCCAGATTTATTTGTTGAAACAAGTACTTGTACAATGGAAGATTTTGACTATATTATCGAATTGAGAGAAAATGAAAATCAAGAAATACATTACGAAGAAATGAAGAAACAGACAGTCCAAAGTAAGAATAATTTAGATTTTGGAGATCCGTTTGGTGGTGGTTTTGGTTTCTTCGAGTAAGTGTAAGGAGGCTATGAATTGAAAACGGTCGGTGAAGCGCTAAAAGGTAGACGTGAAAGGTTAGGAATGACTTTAACAGAATTAGAGCAACGTACTGGAATTAAACGTGAAATGCTAGTGCATATTGAAAATAATGAATTCGATCAACTACCGAATAAAAATTACAGCGAAGGATTTATTAGAAAATATGCAAGCGTAGTAAATATTGAACCTAACCAATTAATTCAAGCTCATCAAGATGAAATTCCATCGAACCAAGCCGAATGGGACGAAGTAATTACAGTTTTCAATAATAATAAAGACTTAGATTATAAGAGTAAATCAAAAGAGCCAATACAATTATTAGTAATCATGGGTATTACAGTTTTAATAACTTTATTGTTATGGATCATGTTAGTTTTAATATTTTAACAGAAATAAATTAGTGAGAAATGAGGATGTATAATGAATATTCCGAACCAGATTACGGTTTTTAGAGTAGTGTTAATACCAGTTTTTATATTGTTTGCGTTAGTTGATTTTGGATTTGGCAATGTGTCATTTCTAGGAGGATATGAAATAAGAATTGAGTTATTAATCAGTGGTTTTATTTTTATATTGGCTTCCCTTAGCGATTTTGTTGATGGTTATTTAGCTAGAAAATGGAATTTAGTTACAAATATGGGGAAATTTTTGGATCCATTAGCGGATAAATTATTAGTTGCAAGTGCTTTAATTGTACTTGTGCAACTAGGACTAACAAATTCTGTAGTAGCAATCATTATTATTGCCAGAGAATTTGCCGTAACTGGTTTACGTTTACTACAAATTGAACAAGGATTCGTAAGTGCAGCTGGTCAATTAGGTAAAATTAAAACAGCAGTTACTATGGTAGCAATTACTTGGTTGTTATTAGGTGATCCATTGGCAACATTGATTGGTTTGTCATTAGGACAAATTTTATTATACATTGGCGTTATTTTTACTATCTTATCTGGTATTGAATACTTTTATAAAGGTAGAGATGTTTTTAAACAAAAATAAATATTTGTTTATACTAGATTTCATTTTCATATGGAATCTAGTTTTTTTAATCCCAATTTTAGAAATTAGCCACGCAATTGTTTATAATGATATATTGTAAAACAATATTCGTTCATTTTTTTAGGGAAAATCTGTAGTAGCATCTGATACATTGAATCTAAAATTGATGTGAATTTTTAAATGAAATACATGAAAAAATGAATTAAACGATACAAGGGGGATATAAATGTCAATTGCCATTATTGCTGTAGGCTCAGAACTATTGCTAGGTCAAATCGCTAATACCAACGGACAATTTCTATCTAAAGTATTTAATGAAATTGGACAAAATGTATTAGAACATAAAGTTATTGGAGATAATAAAAAACGTTTAGAATCAAGTGTACGTCATGCGCTAGAAAAATATGATACTGTTATTTTAACAGGTGGCTTAGGTCCTACGAAAGATGACTTAACGAAGCATACAGTGGCCCAGATTGTTGGTAAAGATTTAGTTATTGATGAGCCTTCTTTAAAATATATTGAAAGCTATTTTGAGGAACAAGGACAAGAAATGACACCTAATAATAAACAACAGGCTTTAGTAATTGAAGGTTCAACTGTATTAACAAATCATCATGGCATGGCTCCAGGAATGATGGTGAATTTTGAAAACAAACAAATTATTTTATTACCAGGTCCACCGAAAGAAATGCAACCAATGGTGAAAAATGAATTGTTGTCACATTTTATAAACCATAATCGAATTATACATTCTGAACTATTAAGATTTGCGGGAATAGGTGAATCTAAAGTAGAAACAATATTAATAGATCTTATCGATAAACAGACTAATCCTACGATTGCGCCTTTGGCGGGAAGTCATGAAGTATATATTAGATTGACTGCAAATGCCGACTCAAAAGAACAAGCACAATCATTGATTCAACCTGTTAAACAAGAAATTCTTGATCGTATTGGAGAATATTATTATGGTTCAGATGACACATTAATTGAGCAAGCTGTAATAAAGAAAATTCATGAACCTTTTGTAATATATGATGGTATTACTAATGGTGCTTTATATCATCGATTGAAAGAAGTGGATTTAAACGATGTTCTAAAGGGTATGATTAATCACAATGAAAACTTTGTTGATATTAATAAACCTATTGAGCAGCAATTAAAAGATGCAGTGCAATTTGTTAATAAATTGTTTAATGTGTCATCAGCAATTATTCTATTAGAGTATGATGGTGTAGTCCATATAGGCTATGATAATAACTTTGAATTTAAAACTGAGCAATTTAAAATGTCTAAATCTAGAAATTTATTAAAGAACAGAAGTCAAAATTATGCGCTCATAAGATTATTAAATTGGCTTAGAACAACAAATTAATTGTATTATCGATAAAAATATAAGCACGTTTGTTCGTTTTTGCGTTTTGATTTCAAGATTTTATACGAACAAATATTCGCAAAACACTTGTATTTTATTTTGAATCCTTGTATAGTATTGGTAAGATAATTAAAAGATAGCAATTTCAATTAGGAGGTCTCGCTTTGGATAACGATCGTCAAAAAGCTTTAGATACAGTAATTAAAAATATGGAGAAATCTTTCGGTAAAGGTGCCGTAATGAAGTTGGGTGACAATATAGGTCGCCGAGTTTCAACTACATCAACTGGTTCAGTTACATTAGATAATGCGCTAGGTGTAGGTGGCTATCCTAAAGGACGAATTATTGAAATTTATGGTCCTGAAAGTTCTGGTAAGACAACAGTAGCGCTTCACGCTATTGCTGAAGTACAAAGTAATGGCGGGGTGGCAGCATTTATCGATGCTGAACATGCTTTAGATCCAGAATATGCTCAAGCATTAGGCGTAGATATCGATAATTTATATTTATCGCAACCGGATCATGGTGAACAAGGTCTTGAAATCGCCGAAGCATTTGTTAGAAGTGGTGCAGTTGATATTGTAGTTGTAGACTCAGTTGCTGCTTTAACACCTAAAGCTGAAATTGAAGGAGAAATGGGAGACACTCACGTTGGTTTACAAGCTCGTTTAATGTCACAAGCGTTACGTAAACTTTCAGGTGCTATTTCTAAATCAAATACAACTGCTATTTTCATCAACCAAATTCGTGAAAAAGTTGGTGTTATGTTCGGTAATCCAGAGACTACACCAGGTGGACGTGCATTAAAATTCTATAGTTCAGTAAGACTAGAAGTACGCCGTGCAGAACAGCTTAAACAAGGACAAGAAATTGTAGGTAATAGAACTAAAATTAAAGTCGTTAAAAATAAAGTGGCACCACCATTTAGAGTAGCTGAAGTTGATATTATGTATGGACAAGGTATTTCTAAAGAGGGTGAACTTATTGATTTAGGTGTTGAAAACGACATCGTTGATAAATCAGGAGCATGGTATTCTTACAATGGCGAACGAATGGGTCAAGGTAAGGAAAATGTTAAAATGTACTTGAAAGAAAATCCACAAATTAAAGAAGAAATTGATCGTAAATTGAGAGAAAAATTAGGTATATCTGATGGTGATGTTGAAGAAACAGAAGATGCACCAAAGTCATTATTTGACGAAGAATAGTACACAAATTTATATCTATAGTTAAACTTAGCAAATATCCTTATAGGATTGATTGAAAGTGATATTCATCTCATAAAGCTAGAATAATATCTAACTTTATGGGATACACTACAAATCGAGACTATAAGGTTTTTTATTTTATTTATTATTACATTATCAATAGTTTTATAATCGAGCTTCAAAACTTTAGAAAATAGTAGAAATAGCATTCAATATAGTGCAAAAGTGCAAATTGATAACTTGACACTTATCTCCTATAAACCGTACAATTAATTTGTATGATTTATATATAATTTCATAAAGTCATATTGAATTTCATATAAAGAGCAAACCCTAGAAAAGGAGGTGTTTGTGTGAATTTATTAAGCCTCCTACTCATTTTGCTGGGGATCATTCTAGGAGTTGTTGGAGGGTATGTTGTTGCCCGAAATTTGTTGCTTCAAAAGCAATCACAAGCTAGACAAACTGCCGAAGATATTGTAAATCAAGCACATAAAGAAGCTGACAATATCAAAAAAGAGAAATTACTTGAGGCAAAAGAAGAAAACCAAATCCTAAGAGAACAAACTGAAGCAGAACTACGAGAAAGACGTAGCGAACTTCAAAGACAAGAAACCCGACTTCTTCAAAAAGAAGAAAACTTAGAGCGCAAATCTGATCTATTAGATAAAAAAGATGAGATTTTAGAGCAAAAAGAATCAAAAATTGAAGAAAAACAACAACAAGTAGATGCAAAAGAGAGTAGTGTTCAAACGTTAATAATGAAGCATGAACAAGAATTAGAACGCATCTCCGGTCTCACTCAAGAAGAAGCTATTAATGAGCAACTTCAAAGAGTAGAGGAAGAACTGTCACAAGATATTGCAGTACTTGTTAAAGAAAAAGAAAAAGAAGCTAAAGAAAAAGTTGATAAAACAGCAAAAGAATTATTAGCTACAGCAGTACAAAGATTAGCAGCAGATCACACAAGTGAATCAACGGTATCAGTAGTTAACTTACCTAATGATGAGATGAAAGGTCGAATCATTGGACGAGAAGGACGAAACATCCGCACACTTGAAACTTTAACTGGCATTGATTTAATTATTGATGACACACCAGAAGCGGTTATATTATCTGGTTTTGATCCAATAAGAAGAGAAATTGCTAGAACAGCACTTGTTAACTTAGTATCTGATGGACGTATTCATCCAGGTAGAATTGAAGATATGGTCGAAAAAGCTAGAAAAGAAGTAGACGATATTATTAGAGAAGCAGGTGAACAAGCTACATTTGAAGTGAACGCACATAATATGCATCCTGACTTAGTAAAAATTGTAGGGCGTTTAAACTATCGTACGAGTTACGGTCAAAATGTACTTAAACATTCAATTGAAGTTGCGCATCTTGCTAGTATGTTAGCTGCTGAGCTAGGCGAAGATGAGACATTAGCGAAACGAGCTGGACTTTTACATGATGTTGGTAAAGCAATTGATCATGAAGTAGAAGGTAGTCATGTTGAAATCGGTGTAGAATTAGCGAAAAAATATGGTGAAAATGAAACGGTTATTAATGCAATCCATTCTCATCATGGTGATGTTGAACCTACATCTATTATATCTATCCTTGTTGCTGCTGCAGATGCATTGTCTGCGGCTCGTCCAGGTGCAAGAAAAGAAACATTAGAGAATTATATTCGTCGATTAGAACGTTTAGAAACGTTATCAGAAAGTTATGATGGTGTAGAAAAAGCATTTGCGATTCAGGCAGGTAGAGAAATCCGAGTGATTGTATCTCCTGAAGAAATTGATGATTTAAAATCTTATCGATTGGCTAGAGATATTAAAAATCAGATTGAAGATGAATTACAATATCCTGGTCATATCAAGGTGACAGTTGTTCGAGAGACTAGAGCAGTAGAATATGCGAAATAATTTTTGTCTCCCTCACAAATTAGTGAGGGAGCTTTTTTAAGTTGTAGTCTCAATCTAATTAGACAGCACTTTATCGGTAATAACTATAGTAAACAGTAGTTATTTGAAAGTAAGACGGACCTTATATTAAATAAGAAGTTATTGCTTTTAATAAAAATGTTTTAGGCTTCATAATTACTATATTTATATTATGTAAACCTTTAAAGATGAGTGCTTTTCTAACCAATAAAAAAGAAGAGAAGATGTAACACATCTTCTCTTCTGCAATATTAATTAGGATTTATTTCTAAGTTGAGTTATTTTAATTGTAAATCTGTTTTCTTTAATTCTTTTATAACTTCTGCAGTATCATAACAATTTGTTGCAATTGTTGAATATCTCTCTGCTAAACGATATGCATTAATGTAAAGCTTTAAACTTTCTTTAGCTATATCCTCTGCATCTTCGAATTTTGATGGGTTAGACATAACCACTAATTCTGCAAATTTTTCTGGATCAATATTAATAGACATGTATTTATTTACAACTCCTATTTATTTTGATGTCTTAATACTAACATATTGAAGTTTTCAGACAAAGTAATGTCTCTCTATAATTGAAGAAAAATAATTCAAAGAATTTAATATTTACTTTAAATATTAGAACGTATGAATTAAACTAGTATTTATGAGAGGATGAACAAAACATGAGAATAATGTTTATAGGGGATATCGTAGGTAAAATTGGACGAGACGCAATTGAAACGTACATACCTCAACTGAAGCAAAAGTATAAACCAACAGTTACAATTGTAAATGCTGAAAATGCAGCACATGGTAAAGGTTTGACTGAAAAAATATATAAACAATTACTAAGAAATGGTGTAGATTTCATGACTATGGGTAATCACACATATGGTCAACGTGAAATTTATGATTTTATAGATGAAGCAAAACGACTAGTAAGACCAGCGAATTTTCCGGATGAAGCGCCGGGAATTGGTATGAGATTTATACAAATTAATGATATTAAACTTGCAGTTATTAATCTGCAAGGAAGAGCGTTTATGCCAGATATTGATGATCCTTTTAAAAAGGCAGATCAATTAGTCAAGGAAGCACAAGAACAAACTCCGTTTATATTTGTTGATTTTCATGCAGAAACAACTTCTGAAAAGTATGCAATGGGATGGCATTTAGATGGTAGAGCTAGCGCTGTTGTTGGAACGCATACACACATTCAAACAGCAGATGAACGTATTTTACCGAAGGGGACAGGGTATATAACGGATGTTGGTATGACAGGTTTTTATGACGGCATTTTAGGAATAAATAAAACAGAGGTAATTGAGCGTTTTATCACTAGTTTGCCACAAAGACATGTTGTTCCAAATGAAGGTAGAAGTGTATTATCTGGTGTTGTTATTGATTTAGACAAAGAAGGTAAAACGAAGCACATCGAACGTATATTGATAAATGATGACCATCCATTTTCAACATTTTAAAATTACGTAAGTAAACATTCGAATTGGACCCTATCGTCCATTAGTATGAATTTAATATAGTACCACTGTTTACATAGTAAATCGGTGGTTCTTTTTGTTATCATTTAATATGAAATATATCCATAGGAGGCATATAACTATGAAACCACAATTATCGTGGAAAGTTGGCGGTCAACAAGGCGAAGGTATTGAATCAACTGGGGAAATCTTCGCTACGGCTATGAATAGAAAAGGATATTATTTATATGGATATAGACATTTTTCAAGTCGTATCAAAGGTGGACATACGAATAATAAAATTAGAGTTTCTACGACGCCTGTTCATGCAATTAGTGATGATTTAGATATTTTGATTGCATTTGACCAAGAAACAATTGATGTTAACCATCATGAAATGAGAGAAGACAGTATTATTTTAGCTGATGCCAAGGCTAAACCTGTGAAACCAGAAGGATGTCATGCACAGCTTATTGAATTACCTTTTACAGCAACCGCTAAAGAATTAGGTACAGCATTAATGAAAAACATGGTTGCAATAGGTGCTACTAGCGCATTGATGAATTTGAATACAAATACATTTGAAGAACTTATTACTAATATGTTTTCTAAAAAAGGTGACAAGGTAGTTGAAGTCAATATCCAAGCATTAAACGAAGGTTATCAATTAATGCAATCCCGCTTACCTGAAATCGACGGGGACTTTGAATTAGAGTCAACAGATGCACTACCACATCTATATATGATTGGTAACGATGCCATTGGATTAGGTGCAATTGCTGCAGGTTCACAATTTATGGCGGCATATCCTATTACACCTGCGTCTGAAGTTATGGAATATATGATTGCCAATATATCTAAAGTAAACGGAGCGGTTATTCAAACAGAAGATGAAATTGCTGCTGTAACTATGGCTATTGGTGCAAATTATGGTGGAGTCAGAGCGTTTACGGCTAGTGCTGGTCCAGGTTTATCTTTAATGATGGAAGCAATTGGATTATCTGGTATGACTGAAACGCCATTAGTCATTATTAATACTCAACGAGGTGGACCTTCTACTGGATTACCTACGAAACAAGAACAGTCAGATTTAATGCAAATGATTTATGGTACACATGGTGATATTCCAAAAATAGTTGTAGCACCAACTGATGCAGAAGATGCATTTTATTTAACTATGGAAGCCTTTAATTTAGCAGAACAATATCAATGCCCTGTTATAGTTTTAAGTGATTTGCAATTATCTTTAGGTAAACAAACTGTTGAAAAATTAGATTATAATCGCATTGAAATTAAACGTGGTGAAATCATTCAATCTGATATTGAACGTGAAGAAGATGATAAAGGTTATTTCAAGCGTTATGCGTTAACATCCAATGGTGTTTCTCCTAGACCTATCCCCGGTGTTAAAGGAGGTATTCATCATATAACTGGTGTGGAACACAATGAAGAAGGTAAACCTAGTGAATCTGCGTCAAATAGACAACAACAAATGGAAAAACGAATGCGTAAAATTGAGCAGTTACTAATTGAATCGCCAGTAGAAGCTAACTTACAACATGAGGATGCAGATATTCTTTATATCGGTTTTATTTCTACAAAAGGTGCAATTCAAGAAGGTAGTAACCGTTTGAATCAACAAGGCATAAAAGTTAACACTATACAAATTAGACAATTGCATCCATTCCCAACAAGCGTTATTCAAGATGCAGTTAATAAAGCGAAGAAAGTCGTTGTAGTGGAGCACAATTATCAAGGACAATTGGCTAGTATTATAAAAATGAATGTCAATATTCATGATAAGATTGAAAATTATACAAAGTATGATGGGACACCTTTCCTACCACATGAAATCGAAGAAAAAGGCAAAATAATTGCTACTGAAATAAAGGAGATGGTATAGATGGCGACATTTAAAGATTTTAGAAATAATGTTAAGCCTAACTGGTGCCCTGGATGTGGCGATTTCTCAGTACAAGCTGCAATTCAAAAAGCAGCCGCAAATATAGGGTTAGAACCTGAAGAAGTAGCTATCATCACCGGTATAGGATGTTCTGGCCGTCTTTCAGGATATATTAATTCTTATGGCGTTCATTCTATTCACGGACGTGCATTACCTTTAGCTCAAGGTGTAAAAATGGCGAATAAAGATTTAACTGTTATTGCATCTGGAGGAGATGGTGATGGTTATGCTATAGGTATGGGGCATACAATCCATGCTTTAAGAAGAAATATGAACATGACGTATATAGTCATGGATAATCAAATTTATGGTTTGACAAAGGGACAAACATCGCCGTCATCAGCAGTAGGATTTGTTACTAAAACAACGCCAAAAGGTAATATAGAAAAAAATGTTGCGCCTTTAGAATTAGCATTATCATCTGGTGCCACATTTGTAGCCCAAGGTTTTTCAAGTGATATTAAAGGATTAACAAAACTAATTGAAGATGCAATTAATCATGATGGATTTTCATTCGTTAATGTCTTTTCACCATGTGTGACTTATAATAAAATTAACACATACGATTGGTTTAAAGAACATTTAACAAGTGTTGATGACATTGAAAATTATGATTCTACAGATAAACAATTAGCGACTAGAACTGTTATTGAACATGAATCTTTAGTAACTGGTATTGTTTATCAAGATAAAGAAACACCATCATATGAATCTCAAATTAAAGAGTTAGATGATACACCACTTGCTAAAAGAGATATCAAAATTACTGAAGACACCTTCAATGCATTAACTGAACAATTTATTTAATAATTAAAACTGAGTCGTATAAATGTATTTATAACAGATCCATTTATGCTACTCAGTTTTTTACTATTACAAAAAATAAAGGAGTTTTTAAAAATGAAAGACACATTAATGAGTATACAAATAATTCCTAAAACACCAAACAATGACAATGTTATACCTTATGTAGACGAGGCGATTAAAATAATTGACGAATCTGGTATGCATTTTAGAGTAGGTCCGTTAGAAACGACAGTACAAGGAAATATGAATGAATGTTTAATTTTAATACAATCATTAAATGAACGAATGGTGGAACTTGAATGTCCAAGTATTATTAGCCAAGTTAAGTTTTATCATGTGCCAGATGGCATCACTATTGAAACTTTAACTGAAAAATATGATGAATAACATTAAAAGTGAAGTAAACTGGATTTGAATTGGCTTGTTAGAGATGACGTATAACTTTAACTGTTTTTGCACTTTATAGTTAAATTTAATATAATTATTAAATGATACGGGCAAATAGAAAGGATTTTGTAAAGTGAACGAAGAACAAAGAAAAGCAAGTTCTGTAGATGTTTTAGCTGAGAGAGATAAGAAAGCAGAAAAAGATTATAGTAAATATTTTGAACATGTTTATCAGCCGCCTAATTTAAAAGAAGCGAAAAAAAGAGGTAAACAAGAAGTTCGTTATAATAGAGATTTCCAAATTGATGAAAAATATCGCGGTATGGGGAACGAGCGTACATTTTTAATTAAAACATATGGATGTCAAATGAATGCACATGACACTGAGGTCATTGCTGGTATACTTGAAGCATTAGGCTATCAAGCAACGACTGATATTAACACTGCAGATGTTATTTTAATTAATACATGTGCGATTAGAGAAAATGCCGAGAACAAAGTGTTTAGTGAAATAGGTAATTTGAAGCATTTGAAAAAAGAACGACCTGATATTTTAATCGGTGTTTGTGGTTGTATGTCACAAGAAGAGTCAGTAGTGAATAAAATTTTAAAATCGTATCAAAATGTAGATATGATATTTGGTACACATAATATTCATCATTTACCAGAAATTTTAGAAGAAGCATACTTATCTAAAGCAATGGTTGTTGAAGTATGGTCTAAAGAAGGAGACGTTATTGAAAATCTTCCAAAAGTCCGTGAAGGCAACATTAAAGCATGGGTCAATATTATGTATGGTTGTGATAAGTTTTGTACATATTGTATTGTTCCATTTACAAGAGGTAAAGAACGAAGCCGTAGACCTGAAGACATTATAGATGAAGTACGTGAACTTGCTCGTGAAGGTTACAAAGAAATAACGCTTTTAGGTCAAAATGTAAATTCTTATGGTAAAGATTTACAGGATATAGAATATGACTTAGGAGATCTTTTACAAGCAATTTCTAAAATAGCGATTCCAAGAGTTCGTTTCACAACAAGTCATCCTTGGGACTTTACAGATCACATGATTGATGTTATTTCAGAGGGTGGTAATATCGTTCCGCATATCCACTTGCCAGTTCAATCTGGAAATAATGCAGTATTAAAAATAATGGGTAGAAAATATACACGAGAAAGTTATTTGGATTTAGTAAAACGAATCAAAGATAGAATTGCTAATGTAGCATTAACTACAGATATTATTGTAGGGTATCCAAATGAATCAGAGGAACAATTTGAAGAAACTTTAACTCTGTATGATGAAGTTGGTTTTGAACATGCATATACGTACTTGTATTCACAACGTGATGGTACGCCTGCTGCTAAAATGAAAGATAATGTACCTTTAGATGTCAAAAAGGAACGATTGCAACGTTTGAATAAAAAAGTTGGTCATTATTCACAAATAGCTATGAGTAAGTACGAAGGACAAACTGTAACAGTACTTTGTGAAGGTAGTAGTAAAAAAGATGATCAGGTTCTTGCTGGCTACACTGATAAAAATAAGCTAGTTAATTTCAAAGCGCCTAAAGAAATGATTGGTAAACTAGTGGAAGTACGAATAGATGAAGCTAAACAGTATTCATTAAATGGCAGTTTTGTAAAGGAAGTAGAGCCGGAAATGGTGATTCAATAAATGTATAATAAAGATGACGTGTTGAAACAAGCGGATAATATTGCAAATAAAATTAAAAATTTGGATACTATCAAAACATATCAACAAATTGAAGCACAGATTCATCAGAACCAAACGATAAAGACTAAAATGGATATGTTAAAAAAGCATCAAAAACAAGCAGTAAACTTTCAAAATTACGGGAAACAAAATGCGCTAGAACAGTCGGAACATACCATTCAAAGTATAGAAGCAGAAATAAATACATTGCCCATAGTTGAACAGTTTCAAACTTCACAATATGAAGCGAATCAATTATTGAAAATGTTTGTATCAACAATGGAAACACGTTTAAATGACCATAATAAAGCCAAACATAGTGATTAATTACAAACAAAAAGGAGAACAATCATATGAAATCAAGAAAACTGGCTATAACTGCACTTTTAATTGCAATAAATGTTGTATTAAGCAGTATTATCATCATTCCTCTAGGACCAGTTAAGGCAGCACCAGTACAGCATTTTGTAAATGTATTAAGTGCGGTCATAGTAGGTCCTTGGTATGGATTAGCTCAAGCGCTTATATCATCAATTTTAAGAGTTCTTTTTGGTACTGGTACAGCTTTTGCATTTCCAGGTAGTATGATTGGAGTTTTATTGGCTAGTATGTTTTACATATATCGTAAACATATATTCATGGCCGCGGTCGGTGAAGTACTTGGAACTGGTGTCATCGGAAGTTTAATTTGTATACCATTAGCATATTTCCTCGGGCTTCAAGACTTCTTCATTAAACCGTTAATGATTACGTTCATAGTCTCAAGTGCTATCGGATCTATTATAAGTTATTTCTTATTAATTACTCTAAAAAAACGTGGTATTCTTCAAAGGTTTATAAAATAAATTTATGATATATGATTTCAAACAGAGTCATTGTTCATTTTAATATTGAACGCCCTTACTTAATTAAATGTCTTGAATGTTAGAATTTTAATTTAATTCTAAACATGCTATTGACACATTTTATTAGGTTTGAGGCGTTTTCTTATACATTTAAGATGCTTCGTGATTATATGGTATGAATAGGTTTGTAAAAGTAAGTATGTTAAAATGTATAAGTTAAATAATTAATAATTAAAAAGCTTACAAACGAATATATTGTAAAGACAAATTTTAAAAAGAGACAAGGGTTGTGAAGAAATAATATGTCTAATGTTACACCAATGATGCAGCAATATTTAAAAATAAAATCAGAATACCAAGATTGCTTATTATTTTTTAGACTAGGTGATTTCTATGAAATGTTTTATGAAGATGCCAAGGAGGCATCACGTGTACTTGAAATTACTTTGACTAAAAGAGATGCTAAAAAAGAAAATCCAATTCCGATGTGTGGTGTTCCGTATCATTCTGCAGATAGTTATATAGATACACTTGTTAATAATGGATATAAAGTAGCTATTTGTGAACAGATGGAAGATCCGAAACAAACGAAAGGTATGGTTAGACGTGAGGTAGTAAGAATTGTGACTCCAGGAACTGTGATGGAGCAAGGTGGTGTAGATGATAAACAAAATAACTATATTTTAAGTTTTGTTATGAATCAACCTGAAATTGCGCTTAGTTACTGTGATGTTTCTACTGGCGAATTAAAGGTTACACATTTTAATGATGAAGCGACTTTATTAAATGAAATTACGACGATAAACCCTAACGAAGTTGTTATCAATGACAATATTTCCGATAATTTAAAAAGACAAATTAATATGGTGACAGAAACAATAACAGTCAGGGAAACGTTATCATCAGAAATCTATAGTGTGAATCAAACTGAACATAAATTAATGTATCAAGCGACACAATTATTGCTAGATTATATTCATCATACACAAAAACGTGATTTATCGCATATCGAGGATGTTGTTCAATATGCAGCTATAGATTATATGAAAATGGATTTTTATGCTAAGAGAAACCTTGAGTTAACGGAAAGCATTCGATTAAAATCAAAAAAAGGAACGCTACTTTGGCTAATGGACGAAACGAAAACACCAATGGGAGCACGCCGCTTAAAACAATGGATAGATAGACCACTAATAAGTAAAGAACAAATTGAAGCACGATTAGATATCGTTGATGAATTTAGTGCTCATTTCATAGAAAGAGACACCTTAAGAACATATCTTAATCAAGTGTATGATATTGAACGTCTTGTTGGGCGTGTTAGTTACGGAAATGTTAATGCGAGAGATTTAATTCAACTTAAACATTCCATTTCTGAAATACCGAATATTAAAGCATTACTAAATTCTATGAATCAGAATACGCTTGTACAAGTTAATCAACTAGAACCCCTTGATGATTTACTTGATATATTAGAACAGAGTTTAGTAGAAGAACCACCAATTTCAGTTAAAGATGGCGGACTATTCAAAGTTGGTTTTAATACGCAATTAGATGAATATCTTGAAGCTTCAAAAAACGGAAAAACATGGTTAGCAGAATTACAAGCCAAAGAAAGACAACGTACAGGAATAAAATCATTGAAAATAAGCTTTAATAAAGTGTTTGGTTATTTTATAGAAATAACACGTGCCAACTTGCAAAATTTTGAACCAAGTGAATTTGGTTATATGAGGAAGCAAACGTTATCGAATGCTGAACGTTTTATAACTGATGAACTTAAAGAAAAAGAAGATATCATTTTAGGTGCGGAAGACAAAGCCATCGAATTAGAATATCAATTATTTGTTCAGCTACGTGAAGAAGTTAAAAAATATACTGAACGTTTACAACAACAAGCTAAAATTATTTCAGAGCTAGATTGTTTACAGAGCTTTGCAGAAATTGCTCAAAAATATAATTACACTAGGCCTTCATTTAGTGAAAATAAAACATTAGAATTAGTGGAATCTAGGCACCCAGTAGTGGAAAGAGTAATGGATTATAATGACTATGTGCCTAATAATTGTCGATTAGATAATGAAACATTTATATATTTAATTACAGGTCCGAATATGTCTGGTAAATCGACATATATGAGACAAGTTGCCATAATTAGTATAATGGCCCAAATGGGAGCTTATGTCCCTTGTAAAGAGGCAGTGTTACCTATATTTGATCAAATATTCACTAGAATAGGTGCGGCAGATGATTTGGTTTCAGGTAAGAGTACGTTTATGGTAGAAATGCTAGAAGCACAAAAGGCATTAACTTATGCAACAGAGGATAGTTTGATTATTTTCGATGAAATTGGACGTGGTACTTCAACGTATGACGGTTTAGCTTTAGCGCAGGCAATGATAGAGTATGTAGCTGAAACATCGCATGCTAAAACGTTATTTTCAACACATTATCATGAATTGACAACATTAGATCAAGCATTACCAAGTCTAAAAAATGTTCACGTCGCTGCTAATGAATATAAAGGTGAACTTATATTCTTGCATAAAGTCAAAGATGGTGCAGTTGACGATAGTTATGGTATTCAAGTTGCGAAATTAGCTGATTTACCTGAAAAAGTTATTAGCAGAGCACAAGTGATCCTAAGCGAGTTTGAAGCGTCTGCTGGTAAAAAATCATCGATATCAAATTTAAAAATGGTCGAAAATGAACCTGAAATTAATCAAGAAAATTTAAACTTAAGTGTTGAAGAAACAACTGATACTTTATCTCAAAAAGACTTTGAACAAGCATCATTTGATTTGTTTGAAAATGATCAAGAAAGCGAGATTGAACTACAAATTAAAAATTTGAATTTATCTAATATGACACCAATTGAGGCATTGGTGAAGTTAAGTGAATTACAAAATCAATTAAAATAGAGGTGTTGCAAAATGGGGAAAATTAAAGAACTCCAAACCTCATTAGCAAATAAAATCGCAGCAGGTGAAGTAGTTGAAAGACCGAGTTCTGTTGTGAAAGAACTGTTGGAAAATGCTATAGATGCAGGCGCTACAGAAATAAGCATTGAAGTAGAGGAATCTGGCGTCCAATCTATTCGCGTAGTCGATAATGGAAGCGGAATTGAAGCGGAAGACTTAGGATTAGTATTTCATAGACATGCGACTAGTAAATTAGATCAAGATGAAGATTTATTTCATATTAGGACATTAGGATTCCGTGGTGAAGCACTAGCCAGTATTTCATCAGTTGCTAAAGTAACATTGAAGACTTGCACGGATAATGCTAATGGAAATGAAATATATGTAGAAAATGGTGAAATATTAAATCATAAGCCTGCAAAAGCGAAAAAAGGAACAGATATACTTGTAGAATCATTATTTTATAATACACCAGCACGTTTAAAATATATTAAAAGTTTATACACTGAACTAGGTAAAATAACAGATATTGTCAACAGAATGGCTATGAGCCATCCGGACATTCGAATAGCACTCATTTCAGATGGCAAAACAATGTTAAGTACAAATGGTTCAGGACGAACTAATGAAGTGATGGCAGAGATTTATGGGATGAAAGTTGCACGAGATTTAGTACATATATCTGGAGATACAAGTGATTATCACATTGAAGGTTTTGTTGCAAAGCCTGAACATTCTAGAAGTAATAAGCACTATATTTCTATTTTTATTAATGGACGATACATTAAAAACTTTATGCTAAATAAAGCGATTTTAGAAGGCTATCATACACTCTTAACAATAGGTAGGTTCCCGATTTGTTATATTAATATTGAAATGGATCCAATCTTAGTAGACGTAAATGTTCATCCAACAAAACTAGAAGTGCGTTTATCAAAAGAAGAGCAACTATATCAATTGATAGTGAGCAAAATACAAGAAGCATTTAAAGACCGTATATTAATTCCTAAAAATAACTTGGATTATGTGCCGAAAAAAAATAAAGTGTTACATTCATTCGAACAACAAAAAATCGAATTTGAACAAAGACAAAACACAGAGAATAATCAAGAGAAGACGTTTTCATCTGAAGAAAGTAACAGTAAGCCATTTATGGTAGAAAATCAAAACGATGAAATAGTTATAAGAGAAGATTCATATAATCCATTCGTAACGAAAACGTCTGAAAGTTTAATAGCTGATGATGAATCTTCCGGTTATAATAATACACGTGAAAAAGATGAAGACTACTTCAAAAAGCAACAAGAAATTCTACAAGAAATGGATCAAACATTTGATTCGAATGACGATACATCTGTGCAAAATTATGAGAATAAAGCGTCTGATGATTATTATGATGTAAACGATATTAAAGGAACAAAAAGTAAAGACCCTAAACGAAGAATTCCATATATGGAAATTGTTGGCCAAGTACATGGAACGTATATTATTGCTCAAAATGAATTTGGCATGTACATGATTGACCAGCATGCAGCTCAAGAAAGAATAAAATATGAATATTTTCGAGATAAAATAGGTGAAGTTACCAATGAAGTACAAGATTTATTAATCCCGTTAACATTTCATTTTTCAAAAGATGAACAATTAGTCATTGATCAATATAAAAATGAGCTTCAACAAGTAGGTATCATGTTAGAACATTTTGGTGGTCATGATTATATTGTAAGTAGCTATCCAGTTTGGTTCCCTAAAGATGAAGTAGAAGAAATTATTAAAGATATGATTGAGCTAATTTTGGAAGAGAAAAAAGTAGATATCAAAAAATTACGTGAAGATGTAGCAATCATGATGTCATGTAAAAAATCTATTAAAGCGAATCATTATTTACAAAAACATGAAATGTCTGATTTAATTGATCAATTAAGAGAAGCGGAAGATCCATTTACATGTCCACATGGTCGTCCAATTATCATTAATTTTTCAAAATACGAATTAGAAAAATTATTTAAGCGTGTGATGTAGAGAGGATGAATCAAGTGAATAACAACATATTGCCTGCCATAAGAAACATTAAAGATTTAGAGAAACTGATTAAAACAGATTATAAAATGTGTGTGCTTCTAGATATGCATATAGGACATATAAAAAGTATTATGGAATTGCTGAAGCAAAATCATATAGAGTGTTTTATTCATATAGATTTGATAAAAGGTTTAAGCCACGATGAATTTGCAAGTGAATTTATTATTCAGCAATACAAGCCAAAAGGTATCGTATCGACTAAATCTAAAGTAATAAAAAAAGCTAAATCATTAAATACTTTAACGATTTTTAGAGTATTTATTATTGATAGTCAAGCATTGAAACGCAGTATAGATTTGATAAAAAAAGTTGAACCTGATTTTGTTGAAGTACTTCCAGGTGTTGCGAGTAAAGCGATTCATCATATTCAGAAAGAAACAAACACACAAGTCATTGCAGGTGGCCTAATTAATACAATAGATGAAGTCAATGAAGCTGTTAAAAATGGAGCGAAATATGTAACAACTAGTTATGATAAACTTTGGTAAATCATAAGTCTGCAAAAATTTCATTTTTCACGAGATTTAGTCATATAACATATTAAAAAAGCCGTTTTCATATGGGATATGTAATAAGGTATTTAAGGTATCATACAAAGAATAATTAAATAACATAATTAGCACCTCTAAAACGATTAAAATCATTAAAGTTTTAGAGGTGTTTATTAGTAAAAAATGCAACTAGTCATAAAAAATATGGCTGAAGAATGTCAATTAAACATAATGGCGTCATAAATAAATTAGTGCGGATTGATATTTCTAGTTTTCAAATTAAACTACTTTTATAAAGACTTGAAAAATTAAATTTGACAAAATTTTTACAAAAACCATTGACAACGCTTTCATATCGATAGTATCATAACAAATATAATAAAAGTTAATACATAGAATAGAGACGGGAGATTTCTACGAGCCAAACTGCTAGTGTAGGAATCTCTTTATCTTTTTGGGAGGACATTTAATATGAATGTATATTTAGCAGAATTCCTAGGAACTGCAATCTTAATCCTTTTTGGTGGTGGCGTTTGTGCCAATGTCAATTTAAAGAGAAGTGCTGCGAATGGTGCTGATTGGATTGTCATCACAGCTGGATGGGGATTAGCGGTTACAATGGGTGTGTTTGCTGTCGGTCAATTCTCAGGTGCACATTTAAACCCAGCGGTGTCTTTAGCTCTTGCATTAGACGGAAGTTTTGATTGGTCATTAGTTCCTGGTTATATTGTTGCTCAAATGTTAGGTGCAATTGTCGGAGCAACAATTGTATGGTTAATGTACTTGCCACATTGGAAAGCGACAGAAGAAGCTGGCGCGAAATTAGGTGTTTTCTCTACAGCACCGGCTATTAAGAATTACTTTGCCAACTTTTTAAGTGAGATTATCGGAACAATGGCATTAACTTTAGGTATTTTATTTATCGGTGTAAACAAAATTGCCGATGGTTTAAATCCTTTAATTGTCGGAGCATTAATTGTTGCAATCGGATTAAGTTTAGGCGGTGCTACTGGTTATGCAATCAACCCAGCACGTGATTTAGGTCCGAGAATTGCACATGCGATTTTACCAATAGCTGGTAAAGGTGGTTCAAATTGGTCATATGCAATCGTTCCTATCTTAGGACCAATTGCCGGTGGTTTATTAGGTGCAGTGGTATACGCTGTATTTTATAAACATACATTTAATATTGGTTGTGCAATTGCAATTGTTGTAGTTATTATTACTTTGATTTTAGGTTACATTTTAAATAAATCATCAAAAAAAGGTGATATCGAATCAATTTACTAAAATAAAAAGAAACGTAAATAGCATAATTTAACATGTTTGATTCATGGATTATGCTATTTTTTCGCCAAAATTTAACAGATTTTGTACAATGGGTTAGCGATTATTTTTTAATAAAGGAGATACTACTAATGGAAAAATATATTTTATCTATAGACCAAGGAACAACAAGCTCAAGAGCGATTTTATTCAATCAAAAAGGGGAAATTGCAGGGGTAGCACAACGTGAGTTTAAGCAATATTTTCCACAATCAGGTTGGGTTGAACATGATGCAAATGAAATTTGGACATCTGTGTTAGCTGTAATGACGGAAGTAATTAATGAAAATGATGTTAGAGCTGATCAAATTGCAGGAATCGGTATTACAAACCAACGTGAAACAACGGTTGTTTGGGACAAACATACTGGCCGCCCAATTTATCACGCAATTGTTTGGCAATCACGTCAAACACAATCAATTTGTTCAGAGTTAAAACAACAAGGATATGAACAAACATTTAGAGATAAGACAGGATTACTTTTAGATCCGTATTTTGCAGGTACAAAAGTTAAATGGATTCTAGACAATGTTGAAGGTGCACGAGAAAAAGCAGAAAATGGCGATCTATTATTTGGAACGATTGATACTTGGTTAGTATGGAAATTATCAGGAAAAGCTGCGCATATTACTGATTATTCAAATGCGAGTCGTACATTAATGTTTAATATCCATGATTTAGAATGGGACGATGAGTTATTAGGACTACTTACAGTACCTAAAAATATGTTGCCAGAAGTTAAAGCTTCGAGTGAAGTATATGGTAAGACAATTGATTACCACTTCTATGGTCAAGAAGTACCAATCGCTGGAGTAGCTGGTGATCAACAAGCAGCATTATTTGGACAAGCTTGCTTCGAACGTGGTGACGTGAAAAACACATATGGAACTGGTGGCT
This sequence comes from Staphylococcus sp. HMSC36A10, assembly GCF_001838845.1. Lineage (NCBI taxonomy): Bacteria > Bacillati > Bacillota > Bacilli > Caryophanales > Staphylococcaceae > Staphylococcus > Staphylococcus sp. HMSC36A10. Next base: position 131,570 of record NZ_KV839122.1, on the reverse strand, counting down.
TCATGTTAATGAATACAGGTGACAAAGCGGTTAAATCTGAAAGTGGTTTATTAACAACAATTGCTTATGGTATTGATGGAAAAGTAAATTATGCGCTTGAAGGTTCCATCTTTGTTTCGGGTTCAGCAATCCAATGGTTACGTGATGGATTAAGAATGATTAATTCAGCACCACAATCAGAAAGTTATGCGACACGAGTTGACTCTACTGAGGGTGTTTATGTTGTTCCAGCTTTTGTAGGTTTAGGAACACCATATTGGGATTCTGAAGCACGTGGTGCGATTTTCGGTTTAACACGTGGAACTGAAAAAGAGCACTTTATCCGTGCAACTTTAGAATCACTATGTTACCAAACTCGTGACGTTATGGAAGCAATGTCAAAAGACTCTGGTATTGATGTCCAAAGTTTACGTGTCGATGGTGGTGCAGTTAAAAATAACTTTATTATGCAGTTCCAAGCAGACATTGTTAATACTTCTGTTGAAAGACCTGAAATTCAAGAAACTACAGCTTTAGGTGCTGCATTTTTAGCAGGTTTAGCAGTTGGATTCTGGGAGAGTAAAGATGATATCGCTAAAAACTGGAAATTAGAAGAAAAATTCGATCCGAAAATGGATGAAGGCGAAAGAGAAAAATTATATAGAGGTTGGAAAAAAGCTGTTGAAGCAACACAAGTTTTTAAAACAGAATAAACTTGTAGATTAGACTTTTGTATAAACATTGTGATACAATCAATTTAAGTTAATATTTGAATCGAGAAGCGAGAGATTTGTTCGAACATGTACAATTGAAGGATTGTTTATGTGGGACAAGTCTCTCGTTTTTACATTTTTTAGGAGGCGTTTTGGAATGGCATTGTCTACTTTTAAGAGAGAACATATTAAAAAGAATTTAAGAAATGATGAATATGATTTAGTAATTATTGGTGGCGGTATTACAGGTGCAGGTATTGCACTAGACGCGAGTGAAAGAGGAATGAAAGTTGCATTAGTTGAAATGCAAGACTTTGCACAAGGAACAAGCTCAAGATCTACAAAATTAGTCCATGGTGGTTTGCGTTACTTAAAACAATTCCAAATTGGAGTAGTTGCCGAAACTGGTAAAGAACGTGCGATTGTTTATGAAAATGGGCCTCATGTTACGACTCCAGAGTGGATGCTTTTACCAATGCATAAAGGTGGAACATTTGGTAAATTCTCAACATCAATTGGTTTAGGAATGTATGATCGTTTAGCAGGTGTTAAGAAGTCTGAACGTAAAAAAATGTTATCTAAAAAAGAAACTTTAGCTAAAGAACCATTAGTTAAAAAAGAAGGTCTAAAAGGCGGCGGTTACTATGTTGAATATCGTACTGACGATGCGCGTTTAACTATTGAAGTTATGAAGCGTGCTGCTGAAAAAGGCGCAGAAATTATCAACTATACTAAATCTGAACACTTCACTTATGATAAAAATCAACAAGTAAATGGTGTTAAAGTTATAGATAAATTAACTAATGAAAATTATACAATTAAGGCTAAAAAAGTGGTTAATGCAGCAGGTCCATGGGTTGATGATGTTAGAAGTGGTGATTATGCACGCAATAATAAAAAATTACGTTTAACTAAAGGTGTACATGTTGTTATTGATCAATCAAAATTCCCATTAGGTCAAGCAGTATACTTTGATACTGAAAAAGATGGAAGAATGATTTTTGCAATTCCACGTGAAGGAAAAGCGTATGTAGGTACTACAGATACATTCTATGACAATATCAAATCTTCACCATTAACTACACAAGAAGACAGAGACTATTTAATCGATGCGATTAATTACATGTTCCCTAGTGTTAATGTTACAGATGAAGATATTGAATCAACATGGGCAGGAATTAGACCATTAATTTACGAAGAAGGCAAAGACCCTTCTGAAATCTCTCGTAAGGATGAAATTTGGGAAGGTAAATCAGGTTTATTAACTATTGCAGGTGGTAAATTAACAGGCTATCGTCACATGGCTCAAGACATTGTTGATTTAGTATCTAAACGCTTGAAAAAAGACTACGGTTTAACATTTAGTCCATGTAATACAAAAGGTCTGGCAATTTCAGGTGGCGATGTAGGTGGTAGCAAGAACTTTGATGCGTTTGTAGAGCAAAAAGTAGATGTAGCTAAAGGATTCGGCATTGATGAAGATGTTGCAAGACGTTTAGCATCTAAATATGGTTCAAATGTTGATGAATTGTTCAACATTGCGCAAACATCTCAATACCATGATAGCAAGTTACCATTAGAAATTTATGTAGAACTTGTTTATAGTATTCAACAAGAAATGGTATACAAACCTAACGATTTCTTAGTTCGTCGTTCTGGTAAAATGTATTTCAATATTAAAGATGTATTAGATTATAAAGATGCTGTCATCGATATTATGGCAGATATGCTTGATTACTCTCCAGCTCAAATTGAAGCATATACTGAAGAAGTTGAGCAAGCAATTAAAGAAGCGCAACATGGAAATAATCAACCAGCAGTTAAAGAATAATTAATTTGTACAATCATAAACTGGTGTCCTGTTTTAAGGGCATCAGTTTTTTTATACGAGATACATTAGTCAATTGAAACTATGCATCACTAAATGTATGATAATAATAAAAGCGAATATAAAAGCGTTGTTATTAAAGGTGTGAGATGATGACTGAAAAACAATTTAAATTAACTGTACAAGATAATACGAATATTGAAGTTAAAGTGAATTTTACAGATGTAGATTCAAAAGGAATTATTCATATATTTCATGGTATGGCTGAACATATGGAACGTTACGATAAATTAGCACATGCACTTTCAAAGCATGGCTTCGATGTGATACGTCATAATCATCGAGGACATGGTATTAATATTGATGAATCAACAAGAGGGCATTACGATGATATGAAACGAGTTATCGGTGATGCCTTTGAAGTAGCGCAAACAGTGAGAGGCAATGTTGATAAACCATACATTATAATCGGACATTCAATGGGATCCGTTATAGCTAGATTGTTTGTAGAAACATATCCGCAATATGTTGATGGTCTAATTTTAAGTGGTACTGGTATGTATTCATTATGGAAAGGTTTACAACCGTTAAAGTGTTACAACTGATTACAAAAATTTATGGTGCTGAGAAACGAGTTGAATGGGTTAACCAGTTAGTATCAAATAGTTTTAATAAAAAAATACGTCCATTACGTACACAAAGTGATTGGATTTCTAGTAATCCAATTGAAGTAGATAACTTTATTAAAGATCCATATAGTGGATTTAATGTGTCAAATCAATTATTATATCAAACAGCCTATTATATGCTACATACATCACAATTAAAAAATATGAAAATGTTAAATCATGCCATGCCTATATTATTAGTTTCAGGATATGACGATCCTTTAGGTGATTATGGTAAAGGGATTTTAAAATTGGCGAATATATATAGAAAAGCTGGCATTAAAAATGTTAAAGTGAATCTTTATCATCATAAACGTCATGAAGTGTTATTTGAAAAAGATCATGACAAAATTTGGGAAGACTTGTTTAAATGGTTGAATCAATTTTATAAAAAATAAAGAAAGTGGAATTAAATATGAATAAAAATAAGCCTTTTATTGTAGTAATTGTGGGGCCAACTGCTTCAGGTAAAACAGAGCTTAGCATAGAACTCGCGAAGCGTATCAATGGTGAAATCATAAGCGGTGATTCTATGCAAGTTTACAAACATATGAATATTGGAACTGCAAAAGTAACACCTGAAGAAATGGATGGTATTCCACATCATTTAATTGATATCTTGAATCCTGATGATACATTTTCAGCATATGAATTCAAGCGATTAGCAGAAGATTTAATTACTGATATAACGAATAGAGGTAAAGTTCCAATCATAGCAGGTGGAACAGGCTTATATATTCAATCATTAATATATAATTATGAATTAGAAGATGAAACAGTTACACCTGCACAATTATCCATAGTTAAACAAAAGTTATCTGCATTAGAACATTTAGATAATCAGCAACTACACGATTATTTAGCTCAATTTGATGCGGTTTCTGCAGAAAATATTCACCCTAACAACCGCCAAAGAGTGTTGCGCGCTATTGAATATTATTTAAAAACAAAAAAACTTTTGAGTAATCGCAAGAAAGTGCAACAATTTACTGAAAATTATGATACATTATTATTAGGGATTGAAATGTCGCGTAAAACATTGTATTCAAGAATAAATAAACGTGTTGATATTATGTTGGATCACGGATTATTTAGAGAAGTGCAACAACTTGTTGAACAAGGCTATGAATCTTGCCAAAGTATGCAAGCTATTGGATATAAAGAATTAATACCTGTGATTAACGGACAAATGATTTATGAAGATGCTGTCAATGATTTAAAGCAACATTCACGCCAATATGCAAAACGACAAATGACATGGTTCAAGAATAAAATGAGTGTTCATTGGTTAGATAAAGAAAATATGTCACTTCAAATGATGTTAGATGAGATTACAACCCAGATTAAGTAAAAGGAGTCCGACAGATGATTGCAAACGAAAACATCCAAGACAAAGCACTAGAGAATTTTAAAGCAAACCAAACTGAAGTAACTGTATTCTTTCTAAACGGTTTCCAAATGAAAGGTGTTATTGAAGAATACGACAAGTATGTCGTAAGCTTAAATTCTCAAGGCAAACAACACTTGATTTACAAACATGCGATCAGCACTTATACAGTAGAAACTGAAGGTCAAGCATCTACTGAAAGTGAAGAATAAGTTGTAATCATATGGGCACGATTTAATGACTCGTGTACATAACGTTTGAAGTATGATAAATAGATATAGAAATAAAGTCATATGTGACATCAATTAAATGATGTTCAAATGACAAGATACAATAGAGGAATGTTTGTAATAAAAACGCTTCATATAAAGGTCGAGTCAATATATGATACGACTTTATATGAAGCGTTTTATTTGCTATGAGCTAGTATATTTTATAATAATTTTTCTATTTCTCTTTCGATTTGAACAGGTTTTTTTTGAGGTGCAAATCGTTTAACAACGTTACCTTCGCGATCCACTAAAAACTTAGTGAAATTCCATTTGATTTTCTCATTAAAGAATCCGTGTTGTGCCGCAGTCAAATATCTAAATAAAGGTAATTGATGTTCCCCTTTTACGTCTATTTTTTGATGCATAGGGAAGGTAACACCATAGTTTAATTTACAGTTTTGAGCTGCTTCTTCGCCTGATCCAGGTTCTTGACCACCAAATTGATTACAAGGGAAACCTAGAATTACAAACCCTTGATCTTTGTATTTCTCGTATAATGATTGCAAACCTTCAAATTGTGAAGTAAAGCCACATTCGCTAGCTGTATTAACAATTAGCATAACGTCACCCTTATATGCATCTAATTTGTAAGTAACACCTTTATTTGTTTCTACTACAAAATCATAAATTGTCTCCATTGAATCATCCTTTCGATTTACTTAAAATGTACCATAAAATCGTGTAATAGTCTTTACTAAAACTCTATGATAGAATACTTTGAGTAGGATTTTATTAAGGAGATGTATAACATGGCTCAGCAACAAATTCATGATACTAAAAATAAACTAGAAAAAGCTGTCTTAGTCGGTGTACATGCTCAAGATGATAAGCAATTTAATTTTGAGTCTACAATGGAGGAATTATCATCTTTATCAGAGACTTGCCAACTTGAAGTGTTGGGTCAAATTACTCAAAACAGAGATCGTGTAGATCGCAAATATTATGTTGGTAAAGGTAAAATTGAAGAAATTCAAGCATTTATTGAGTTCAAAGATATTGATGTAGTCATCACAAATGATGAATTAACGACTGCACAATCCAAATCACTAAATGAAGCTTTAGGTGTAAAAATTATTGATAGAACTCAGTTGATTCTTGAAATATTTGCATTAAGAGCAAGAAGTAAAGAAGGTAAATTGCAAGTAGAGCTAGCACAACTTAATTATTTATTACCTAGATTGCAAGGCCATGGTAAAAGTCTTTCTCGTTTAGGTGGCGGTATTGGAACTAGAGGCCCTGGTGAAACGAAGTTAGAGATGGATCGCAGACATATTCGAACTCGTATGAATGAAATTAAACATCAATTGCGGACGGTAGAAGAACATCGCGAAAGATATCGAAATAAAAGAAATCAAAATCAGGTGTTTCAAGTAGCTTTAGTTGGTTATACAAATGCTGGTAAATCATCATGGTTTAATGTTTTAGCAAATGAAGAGACGTATGAAAAAGATCAATTATTTGCAACGTTAGATCCTAAAACACGACAAATTCAAATAAATGATGGATTTAATTTAATTATTTCAGATACTGTTGGTTTTATACAGAAACTACCTACGACGTTAATTGCAGCTTTTAAATCAACTTTAGAAGAGGCTAAAGGTGCAGATTTATTAGTACATGTCGTAGATAGTAGCCATCCTGAATACCGTACGCAGTATGACACAGTTAATGATTTAATCAAACAATTAGATATGAGTCATATTTCTCAAATAGTTATTTTTAATAAAAAGGACTTATGTGATCATGCATCAAATTGTCCAGCAAGTGATTTGCCTAATGTTTTTGTTTCTTCTAAAAATGATGGTGATAAATTACTTGTTAAGACGTTATTTATTGATGAAATCAAAAGGCAATTAACTTATTATGATGAGACAATTGCGACGAATAATGCAGATCGATTATATTTTCTAAAACAACATACATTAGTGACTGAACTTAAATATGATGAAATTGAAAATGTTTATCGTATAAAAGGATTTAAAAAATAATAAAAGGACGAAATTCAAATGAAAGATATAAGTAAGATAGTAGCTGACGTCGAATCAACGTTAGCACCATATTTTAAAGAAATTGAAGAAACAGCATATATTAATCAAGAAAAAGTATTAAATGCATTTCATCATGTCAAAGCAACCGAAAGTGATCTACAAGGATCAACAGGATACGGGTATGATGACTTTGGACGTGATCATTTAGAAGAAATATATGCGCAGGCATTTAAAGCAGAAGATGCAATTGTTCGTCCGCAAATTATTTCAGGTACGCATGCGATTACTATTGCATTACAAAGTTTATTAAAACATGGTGATGAATTAATTTATATAACGGGTAGTCCATATGACACTTTACTTGAAGTCATTGGCGTAAACGGAAATGGTATTGAAAGTTTAATGGAGCACGGCGTATCGTATAAAGATATTGCACTTAAAGAAGGTAAGATCGATATTGAAAGTGTGTTAGATGGGGTTTCTGAGCGCACCAAAGTAATAGCGATTCAACGTTCGAAAGGCTATGATCAAAGACCTTCAATTCCGCTAGATGAAATTGAAAAGGTAATTACTAGGTTGAAAAACGTGCATCCTAATATTTTAATATTTGTGGATAACTGTTATGGGGAATTTGTTGAAAGACGTGAACCTATAGAATGTGGTGCCGATTTAATAGCAGGATCATTAATTAAAAACCCTGGCGGTGGTTTAGCTAAGATTGGTGGATACATTGCTGGTAGAAAAGATTTAATTGAACGATGTGGTTATAGATTGACAGCACCTGGTATTGGTAAAGAAGCGGGTGCATCATTAAATGCATTGCTTGAAATGTATCAAGGTTTCTTTTTAGCACCACACGTTGTCAGTCAGAGTCTTAAAGGTGCATTGTTTACTAGTTTATTTTTAGAAAAAATGAATATGAACACAACGCCGAAGTACTACGAAAAACGAACTGATTTAATTCAAACAGTTAAATTTAAAACGAAAGAACAAATGATTTCATTTTGTCAAAGTATTCAACACGCATCCCCAATTAATGCACATTTTAGTCCAGAACCGAGTTATATGCCTGGTTACGAAGATGATGTTATTATGGCTGCTGGTACGTTTATTCAAGGTTCATCGATTGAATTATCTGCAGATGGACCTATTCGTCCTCCTTATGAAGCATATGTTCAAGGAGGATTAACATATGAACACGTTAAAATTGCTGTGACAAGAGCTGTTAATCAGTTGAAAGAACAAGGACTTATATAATAGATTAAATTTCACCCTAAATGATAATGTGTTTTGGGTGAAATTTTTTTACGAAGATTTATCAGATTATTTTTAAAAATTGAAAAAATATTTTAGCTGTAGATTGTTTTATGGCGTTTTAAAGGTCGGAATTGCAGTTATATCAATGTTTTGAGCTTTATGTCAGAAAACCTGACATATTTTTGAAATCCTAAAAAAATTATGATAAGTTATTAACAAGTTCAAAAGTAGAGGAGAGGAACAATGATATCGAATGATGCAATCAGACGAAATATGGCTGTCTTCTCTATGAGTGTAGTAAGTAAGTTAACGGATTTAACGCCAAGGCAAATACGTTACTATGAAACACATGAACTCATCAAACCTGAAAGAACAGAAGGTCAAAAACGTCTGTTCTCACTCAATGATTTGGAAAGATTACTAGAAATTAAATCACTTTTAGAAAAAGGATTTAATATCAAAGGGATTAAACAAATCATTTATGACTCACAAGAGCATTTAACAACTGATGAACAAGAGATAAGAAAAAAGATGATTGTAGATGCCACGCAAAAGCCTATTGGAGAAACTTTGCCAATAAATCGTGGTGATTTATCCCGATTTATTAAATAAAATTTGGAGGATTTTAAAATGCCAAAACGTACTTTCACTAAAGACGACATTCGTAAATTTGCAGAAGAGGAAAATGTAAGATATTTAAGATTACAATTCACTGATATTTTAGGAACAATTAAAAATGTTGAAGTGCCTGTAAGCCAATTAGAAAAAGTACTTGATAACGAAATGATGTTTGACGGTTCTTCTATCGAAGGTTTCGTACGTATCGAAGAATCAGATATGTACTTACATCCAGATTTAGATACTTGGGTAATCTTCCCATGGACTGCTGGACAAGGTAAAGTTGCACGTTTAATTTGTGATGTATATAAAACAGATGGAACACCATTTGAAGGGGATCCTCGTGCAAACTTAAAACGTGTATTAAAAGAAATGGAAGATTTAGGCTTCACAGACTTTAACCTAGGGCCTGAACCAGAATTCTTCTTGTTTAAGTTGGATGAAAAAGGGGAACCAACTTTAGAACTTAATGATGATGGTGGATATTTCGATTTAGCACCTACAGATTTAGGTGAAAACTGTCGTCGTGATATTGTTTTAGAATTAGAGGATATGGGCTTCGATATTGAAGCTAGTCACCATGAAGTTGCCCCTGGTCAACATGAAATTGACTTTAAATATGCAGATGCTGTTACAGCATGTGATAATATCCAAACATTTAAATTGGTTGTTAAAACAATCGCACGTAAACATAATTTACACGCAACATTTATGCCTAAACCATTATTCGGTGTGAATGGTAGCGGTATGCACTTTAACGTTTCATTATTCAAAGGTAAAGAAAATGCATTCTTTGATCCAAATACTGAAATGGGCTTAACGGAAACTGCATATCAATTTACAGCAGGTGTGCTTAAAAATGCACGCGGATTTACTGCTGTATGTAACCCGTTAGTAAACTCATATAAACGTTTAGTACCTGGTTATGAAGCACCATGTTATATTGCATGGAGTGGTAAAAACCGTTCACCATTAATCCGTGTACCATCTTCAAGAGGATTATCTACTCGTATCGAAGTACGTTCAGTAGATCCAGCTGCAAACCCATACATGGCGTTAGCTGCAATCTTAGAAGCTGGACTAGATGGTATTAAAAATAAATTAAAAGTTCCAGAACCAGTTAACCAAAATATTTACGAAATGAACCGTGAAGAACGTGAAGCAGTAGGCATTCAAGACTTACCTTCAACACTTTATACTGCATTAAAAGCAATGCGTGAAAATGAAGTTATTAAAAAAGCTTTAGGAAATCATATCTATAATCAATTTATTAATTCAAAATCAATTGAATGGGATTACTACAGAACTCAAGTATCTGAATGGGAAAGAGATCAGTACATGAAGCAATATTAATACGCTAAACAATGATGGGAAATCAGTAATATCAAGGGCTAGAGCGTTTTGCTTTAGCTCTTTTTTGATTTGGAAAGATGGGATTTCACTTGACCACTTTTGTTAAAAAATGGATTTGGTCAAGTTTTGGGCAACTTTTGGTCAAGTAAATGTTTTGTGTATTTATTTTTTTAAAGCTGGGGAAGACCATTTTATATTTTAGTTCACATGAATTTTAATATATTTGGAGGTGATGAGATGAGGCGATAAAAGAACGTCGCGAAAACGTTGAGTATTACTTGAAAATAGCCATATTCATATTACTTCTCATCGAATTCATTTGCAGAACGTTCTAAGGTAAGACCCCGAAAAGAGGGACCTTACTACTCATTATTAAGGGGGTAATACTATATGAAAAGAGAAACAAAACAAAAAATATCTTTTTGTTTATCGATCGGTATTTTCATTTTAGTTATACTACTATTGATATTCTAAAAAATTAAAAATTTCGCCTCATCTAATTTATGAATTGCTATGATGAAATATTCAATACAATCAAAGAATTGATAGAAAACAAAGAGATATCGAGTTATCAAATTAATAAAGATACTGGGATAAGTTACGGTAATATTAATGCTATGCGCCGTGGAGAAAGAAGAATAGAAAATTTAAGCTTAAAGAATGCAAAGATCTTATATGAATATGCGAAAAAGGTATTGTAATATAAGCATTGAGTTCAATAGGCATACAATAACTGCCCAAACTAGTGACTGAGTGGGTGTTTTTATAGTATTAAAAGTTTTCTAAAAGTGAAAGAAATCATGTTTAGTGATTTACTTATGTTTTTTAAAATAGTATAATAATTTTATATAAAATATAGAACTTCAGTATACCTTTTGAGTATATATGGAGTTCTTTCTTTTTTACAAGATGTATATGTATAAATGGAAATGTTTATTACATTACATAAAAACCTTTAGGTGCTCTTAGATGGATGTTAATCATAAAACAAAGTGATTTTGAAAAATATAGGTTATTATAATTTACAATTGCAAATTATAAATCTTGACATTGGATATGGGAACTCAAACATATCACTTACACCAATTTGTGGAATGTTAAATAACTATAAAGAGGAAAGGAGAAAAAATGATAAGAATGGTTAAAGAAAAAGAACGAATAGCAAAATTAAATTTCGAATAGCTGTGACGAGCTTAATAATTCAAGTACTTAATTTTATCAAATCGTTCTTTTAAAAAGGTAAAGGGCAAAAGACCTTTACCACATTAAATAGGGAGGTGGTATTTATGACAAGAGAATTAAGGAAAAAATTAACTCTCTATCTTAACATTGCAACTTTAATATTATTTATTATTAATTTAACTAGAAAAAAATAAATTATTCTTTCATTTTGACAAAAATTATGAACCAGTTTAAAGAAATTTATAATACAATAGAAAAATTACTAAATGATAAATCAATATCTAATTATAGAATTAATCAAGACACTGATGTTTCTTATGGTGGTATAAGTGAATTAAGAAGCGGGAAAAGAAAAGTGAATAATTTAACTTTAGAAACAGCGGAAAAACTCTATAATTACCAAAAACAATTAGAAATAATGATTGAAGATTAAAATAAGGCCATATTTTTGAAATATCATGGAGTGAGCCTTTTAAGTCATCTAATTTTAAAGTATATTAAATATGGATAACTTAATGTGAATATAAATAAAAAATTATCAAATAATATAATATAGAATAGATGGAGACAAGAAATTTTATCAATATATAAAAAAAACGCCAATACTATTAGGTATTAGTTTATGAATTAACTAGTTTGGCAACTACAAAGAAACAATGTATTGCTAAACGTAGTTACTGCATTAGGATTATTATAATTATAAATAGAAAGAGAGTGTGATTAATAATGAATGAGATTGAAACTATTATAAGTGAAATAGAAAAGTTATTAACTAACAATACACCATATAGTATTTCAAAAAACTCAGGTGTACCACGTCAAACAGTTACTGATTTAAAGGTAGGTAAAACTAAAATAAAAGAAGCTAAATTTAAAACGATAATCAAGTTATATGAATATCAAAGAACATTAGAAAATAAAACAGAATGTTAACAAAAATATTTTGTTAGGTTAGGTGGACAAGAAATTAAATTTCTAATGATTTCATGGTTGTCTGTCCACGTTTTGTCCACCTCAATAAGATAATCTCTTAGTTTTAGAAATTGTACATGGTTAAATAATCAAAAATGCATATTATGAAATTATCATTGCCATTAAATCTTGAATGATCTTTAAGCGATGATATAAAAGGCTGAACACAGTAAATAAGTTAACTTTAATGCAGTATTCTATACTATACATATTTTGTAATAATGTTTATGCACATAATTTTTCATTGACAATTTTTTATATTAAATTGTGTAATTGGCATATATGATGATTTGTGATAATTATATTGTAATATAGCATTTGGTTTTATGATTCTAAAATTAATAGATTTGAAAAGTATACTTTATTTCATGAAAGTTTTTGGTACATTTATTTGAAAATGTTTTTATTACAAAGTTACATGGCTAAATGTTTCTTAACAAAATTAATTTTTCGAGTGTAAAGAATCGTGTGGTAAACATAATTTATATAGATTATAAGGAGGTGAAAATGGTCGAGGAAGTTAAAACGATAAAATAGTTTGAATGTTTTGATTTCAATTCTGATAGGACTATTGAATTTGCAAACTAATAAGAATGTGAGATTTGATTTAATACGAAGTCATATTCTTTGAATAAAATATTACTTTCTCACCATTAGTAAAATGAAGATGACTATTAAAGTGCGAAAAACAAATAAAAAAGAGAAAATAGAATTTTTAATAGGGACGTTTATAATTATTTTAGTAATATTAGGGTTCAAAATTATGAAATAAATGTATAGTATTTGAGAAGTCTATATGACTCCGGAAAAATTAAATTCTAAAGATATCTCAATATCTCAAATTTAATAGACTACTGGAGTTAGTAGTTTGAATATTGAAAGACACTAATCTAATAAAAATACATAAAAGGTTAAACTTTAGAAGTGGCTGTAAACTTCAATGAATACTAAACATTGAAGTTTTGTAAAAGGCGTAAGGTATACAAGACAAATCGTTTATCTTTGACAAAGTAATTGATGATGAAAAGTCGTTAATATGTAGAAACAAAAATTGAAAATATAAAATTTAACTATTATGAAGTGATGATAGCCATTAATGAATAGAAAAATAATAAAATCATTTATAGATAAAAAATACGTTAAGTTCACAGAATTTCGAAAAAAAGCAGAAAACATTGTACAGATATGGAGATGAAAAAATGTCAGAATACAAGAAAAAGATAATTGAATTAATTGAAAGTAATTTAACAGGATATGAAATTTCTAAAAAAACTGGAGTTTCTCAATATGTACTTTCACAATTAAGACAGGGCAAACGCGAAGTAGATAATCTAACCCTGAATACAACAGAAAAATTATATGAATATGCCAATAAAGTTTTGTAATATAACTACTGTATAAATTAATCAAGCTATGTTTATTTGATTTAACTATTAATAAAAATCATATGGTAAATGGATATTATAATGATTAAAATACAAAAATAGTAGATTCCAATTTGTGAAAAAGGAGTATGTCGTTTCATTTAGAATTTATTGCACTAAATTAGCATCGAATAAGGGAAAATGAGTGTTAAGTTTTAAATGATAAAATAGATTGGAATGGATCGTCTTGAAATGCTCCCTTCAAAGTTTTCATTTTTTCAATGTCTACTTCGAAGGGGCATTTCCATTATATTGTTATAGCTTTTTATATTTGTATAATGAACATATAAGTTTAAGAAGATGAGAGTGAAGGAAATAAAAAAGCTCAAATGTACCAAATTGTTAATCTTAATAAATCTCTACTTTATAAAGATTGAATGGACATTCGAGCGTTAATCAGTCAGGAGGGAATTTCACTCCTACAATTTAATAATAATACTTGCTTCACCACTGTACAAGGAGTGATTTGTTATGTTCAAAGTGAATTATTCGATTTTAAGTTATTATCCAGAATATAATATCGCAGTAAGTTGGCAACGTTTAAGAGAAGGAAAAACAATAAAAAACAAGATTTAATACTGCTGCGTCATGAGGCGCTTGAACATTATTTGATGAATAAGTATAATTTCAACTATGATTATGCACATAAAATTGTATCAAAAAAATACGATTATTCAATTTTTATAAAAAAGAAGGTGGATTAAATGCTTACATTAATAAAATTGAAAGAAGATGAACAGGTTATAATATATGAATATATACCTGAAGATGATATAAGTAACGGTAAAGGTTCAGTAACTTTTAATAAAAAAGATGCAGAGGTTATAGATTTCTCATTATCTGAAATAGAAAATGAAGAATATTTTATGTTATATCGTAATAAGTCTTTTTCTGTAGTAAGAGACTTTATCGAGAAGCAAGAATTTCCCGAAAATTATAAAATAGCATGGTATTAATGCATCCTTTCTAGACAGATAAAGAGAAAGTGGTGCTATTTTTATATGCTTTTTTAACTATTTACTGAAATAGCAGAATCACAAAAGTTAACATATTTAAAA
>NZ_KV839122.1:115520-116771 GCF_001838845.1 Staphylococcus sp. HMSC36A10 | reverse complement strand
CAGGTGTGAATGCGCCACCTATGCATCCTTGGTGCAGAAGTACCACAGTGCCATATGTCGGCAATTGGCGAGACAAGTTCTTTAAAGAGCGTGAAGGTAAATATCAAGTAGAAGATGACACAACTAAAGATGAATTACAACAAGCTAAAGTATTAGGAAAGAAAATATATATTACTGATCAAGCAATTGATAAAGTCAGATATGTTGATATTCCAACACATACCAAAGAAGAAAATCAATTTATACAAGAACAACATAAAGCCTTGCTTAAAGATGCCAAAGAAAATAATGATAGCAATGAAGTAGCTTATTTATTAAAAGATGGTAAAGTTACAAAAGTATATGGTGATCAAGATAGTGTATCCTTTGTACCAGGGGAAAAAGCAACCGAATTATTATTTAACAGTAAACCGAATTCAATTGTTATGTTACATAACCATCCTGGGCAGTCTAGTTTTTCTCTTACAGACTTGTATTTATTTATATTTAATAATTCTATTAAAACACTGACAATTGTTACAAATAAAGGTCAAACAAAGTACTTAACTAAGACAAAAGAATATTGCAAATCAACTTGTATTGATTGTATTAAAAAATATAATAAAAATAAGAATATAAAAAAATTCAATCATAAGGATATTGATATGATTCTAAAGAGATTATATAATAGTGGTAACATAATATATAAAGTTAGGTGATTAAAATGTATTTTGCACAGTTAGATGGTGAAATAACTAATAAACAGTCACAAGAATTATTGGATAAAGAATACAAGAAAGCAATAGAATTAGAAAATAAGAATAAAGAACAAAAATTAGAAAAATAGCATCCTTTCTACACAGATAAAGAGAAAGTGGTGCTATTTTTATACACTTTTTTAACCTTCCAATGTGAAGGTTAATTTTTATTGTCCAAAACGTGCTGATGACATTTTAAAAGCAAGTATGGAATATCAGTCGACAGACTATAAACGGAGGTATGTCTCATGGAGAAAAATGAAAGTAATATTACTGACGTAACTCAGAACGAAGAGCAACTAGACAACAGTGATGAACAATCACAACAGAATGAGAAAACATTTTCTCAAGAAGAAGTATCACAATTGATTAAAGAGCGTATAGCTAGAGAACGCAAAAAATCAGATGAACGTATTAAAGATGCGGTTCAAGAAGCTGAGAAGTTAGCTAAAATGAAGTAGCTTATTTATTAAAAGGTGCTAAAGTTACAAAAGTATATGGTGATCAAGATAGT
>NZ_KV839122.1:114687-115420 GCF_001838845.1 Staphylococcus sp. HMSC36A10 | reverse complement strand
CGAATTCAATTGTTATGTTACATAACCATCCTGGACAATCAGGATTTTCATTGAATGACTTAAAGATGTTTATTGAAAATAAATCCATCCGAACATTGACTATTGTTACTAACTATAGTGTAGTAAAATATATAAGTAAAACTTCATTATATAATCAGTCTCAAGTTTATAAAATAATGAAAGATATAAAACAATCTATAACTATGAGAAATAATGAAGCGATAGTTGATAATATTCTAAAGCAACTTTATAATAAAAGATATATAAAACGAAAGGACAAATAGGAGTAATACATTATGTCAATTCAACAATTAGATGGTTACATTTCTATAGAAGATTTTTTTAAGCATATGGATGAATTATCGAAGAAAGAAGAATTAGAAAAAGAAATTAATCAATCAAAGTCTAAATATCAATAGCATCCTTTCTACACAGATAAAGAGAAAGTGGTGCTATTTTTATACGCTTTTTTAACTATTTACTGAAAATGCAGAATCACAAAAGTTAACATATTTAAAAGAACTTGGTGAAGATGGCGAATATAAATATGTTGCCAAAATAGATAGTAAAACATCTAAATTATGTCATTCACTTAACGGAAAAATATTTAAAGTTAAAGATATGATACCAGGTGTGAATGCGCCACCTATGCATCCTTGGTGTAGAAGTACCACAGTGCCACATGTTGGCAATTGGCGGGACAAGTTCTTTAAAGAGCGTGAAGGTAAATATC
>NZ_KV839122.1:31879-114587 GCF_001838845.1 Staphylococcus sp. HMSC36A10 | reverse complement strand
TTTAAAGAGCGTGAAGGTAAATATCAAGTAGAAGTAAAAGAAGCATAATTACAGGAAAAAGCTAAAAACCAGATGAAAGAAATGATTAAAAATGGTAAAATAAAAATAGAAATAAATTGCGGAAAATAAAATAGATATATATTAGGTCATCACCTATATAATGAAAATAAAAAAAGAGCCATTTTAAATAAAAAGAAATTGCCTAGCTATACAATACTTTCTATAGATTTATTGAGTGAATTGTTAAGAGAAAAATGTCAACAGGCAATCTAATATTAAGTGATGAGCGATTTGATTTGAAAGAGATTATTAATTTTAATCAAATTATTGGAAAAATACATATCGAAAATGTGTATATTGAAACCATAAAGGGAAAAGTGCATTATTCGAAGACAGGTGCTCATATAGTACCTTATATTGATAAGTAGGTGAAAAGTATTGAGAATTGAAGATGCATATCGTAAAGATGTTATTATTACGCTTTTGAATAATGAAGAATACGAAGGGTTTGTAACTGACTATGAAAATGAATTCGAGAGCGAAACAGGAAATCTTGTTGTAGATATACAGACTGATTTTGCTGTTTATTCGTTTGATGAAACTGAGATAAAAAGTATTAGATTATTAAAATAATTACAAAATAGCATCCTTTCTACACAGATAAAGAGAAGCTGGTTTTTTTTATACACTTTTTTAACTATTTACTATAATAGCAGAATCACAAAAGTTAACATATTTAAAAGAATTTGGTGGAGAATAGCGAATATAAATAAGTTGGAAAAATTATAGGGAAAGACTATATTGATGGAATGTTAATAATTACTCAATGGGACACAGTGCATTATTCAAAATCTGGGAGCCGCATAATCCCAAATGGAAAGGATGTTAAAGATTGAAATTATGGACTTACATTGGTAAAAAAGTATTGATCGAGTTAACTAATGGGCAAAAATTTATTGGAGAAGTTACAAATTATGACGATGAAATAGATAACGAAAGTGGAGAAGATTCTATACATTTAGATGACGGAATAGATTTATATGATTTTGATGAAAGCCAAATCAAATATATTGAAGTTTTAAAATAAGTATACTTTTGTAATAAACGATTGAGGTGCTATTTTACACCCAATTTTAACTATTTATTAAAATGTTATTCACTCAACGGAAAAATATTTAAAGTTAAAGAAATGATTGAAAGTGGTAAAATAAAAATAGAAATAAATCCTGAAAAACAGAATAGATATTTTTTAGGTCATAAATTATATTTAAAAAATAAAATTTATGCATTGCAGAATGATGAGAGGTTTCCTAGCTATACAATACTCTCTATAGAAGAATTAAATGATTTATTAAAGAAATGTTCAATGACTGGCAAAATATTAGTGGATAAATTTGGATTTAATCGTAAGGAAATAATTAATTTCGAAAAAACTATAGGAAAAGCTTATGCATGTGGAAAATATATTAATGCTGCATATGGTAAAATACATTATTCCAAAACTGGTTCTCATATAGTACCATTTGTAAGTAAGGAGAAGTAAAATGTTAATCAAAGATGTATATCGTAAAAATGTTATAGTTACACTAAAAAATGATGAAAAATTAAAAGGTTTTGTTATAGATTTTGAAAATCCGTTAGAAAGTGATTCTGGTAACTATTGCATGGATTTAGAAACAGATTTAGGTTTTTATTCTATTGATGAATCAGATATTAAAGACATACAAATAATTACAGAATAGCATCCTTTCTACACAGATAAAGAGAAAGCGGTGCTATTTTTGGGCTTTTATAACAACTAAGGATACAATACAGACACCTTCAACAATATCCTCATCTAAACCTATCGATTTCCTAAGCTAAATTTTAAACACAAAGTTTATTTGAAATGATGCACACCTATAAAAATCTTAATCATCGAAAAGTCACAAACATCTCCATATTAAAAACTTAAATAGTGCATTTCATTTAAACTAAACATAGATATTCTTACAAATATATACTTAGTAATTCGATTGTTAATACATCACTTTCATAAAATAACTATAACCATCATAATACTTCTCAAATC
This sequence comes from Staphylococcus sp. HMSC36A10, assembly GCF_001838845.1. NCBI lineage: Bacteria > Bacillati > Bacillota > Bacilli > Caryophanales > Staphylococcaceae > Staphylococcus > Staphylococcus sp. HMSC36A10. Next base: position 112,516 of record NZ_KV839122.1, on the reverse strand, counting down.
TCGTCAAATTAAAGTAAATACAGCACAAATTAACATTTTTAAATATATAAAATAAAACAAGATACTCAATAATCTGTAGTACCTTGTTTTGGAATAATGTAATTTTATATCATCAACGGCTACAAATGAGCAGTTTCATATATAAATAAACACAACTACTCAACTGATCTTGATTAATTAATAAATGATTTGCCAGATGACATATAACAGCATTATTAGATTAATTCTAATAGTTTATTTAAATTTTCTTCGGTTGTCGCCCAGCTGGTTGCGAATCTAACAACACGATGTTGATCATCGTATTTTTCCCAAATAGCAAATTTAACTTTTTGTTCTAACTCTGCTATTTTTTCGTTACTTAAAATAAAAAATTGTTGATTGGTTGGAGAATCAAAGTAAAGACGATAGCCTTTATTTATAAACCCGTCTTTCATCTTATTTGCCATTTCGATAGCATGTCTGCTTATATTAAAATATAAATTGTCCGTAAATAATTCTAAAAATTGTATGCCTGTTAACCGTCCTTTTGCTAGAAGGGCACCGTGATGCTTGATTCGAGTGGTAAATTGTTTCGGTTCATTATTTTTCGTAAAAACAATGGCTTCCCCGCATAATGCACCTATCTTCGTACCACCTATATAAAATACATCACAATATTTAGCGATGTCTTTAATAGTCATATCTGATTGGTCACTCATCAATCCATACCCTAATCGTGCACCATCCATAAATAATGGAAGCTGATATTGCTTACATACTTTACATAACTCTTTCAATTCTGATTTAGAGTATAATGTGCCATATTCTGTAGGATGAGAAATATATACCATTCCTGGGAATACCATATGGTCCTTTTTAAAATCACTTTTAAATGTCTCCATGTAAGTTTCAACATCTGAAGCACTAACTTTTCCTTCCTTAGAGGGTATAGTAATTACTTTATGTCCACTATATTCAATTGCACCGCCCTCATGCACAGCAACATGACCAGTGTCTGCTGAAATAACCCCTTCGTAACTTTCTAACATTGAATTAATAACAACCTGATTGGTTTGCGTTCCACCTACTAAAAAACGGATAGTAGCATTTGGACAATCAATTGTATCTTTAATCTTTTCAATTGCCTGAGCTGTGAATTGATCAAAGCCATATCCCGAAGCTTGTACAAGATTTGTATCTACTAATCGTTTTAATACTTTTTCATGAGCACCTTCTAAATAATCATTTTCAAATGAGATCACTACATTTCCCCCTAAAACTAATATCAGCATTTTAATATGATAAACTAATTTCAAAACTAGTTCGATATTTAAAATGTATTGTGAATTGTTAAAGTTTGTATCGCATTATCGCGAAGTTGAATAAATATATTATACATCAAACAATACATTAAGAAAATTAATTAATTTTTAATCATAGCGACTTTTCATGCTGGAACACATGTATTAATGATTGAATTTTACTGTTAAAAGTTCTATGATTTAGGAAATAGAGAAAAGAGGGGATTTAAATGGAACAAATTAAACTTAAAACTTTTACAGCTGAGACTTTAGAATTATTAGAATCAAATATTAACGAATTTTTAGGTTCTGAAGAAGCTGCAAATTTGAAATTAGTAAATATTACAATAAAAGAAATTGAAGAAAGAACATTTCCAAATAATGAAGAAGAGTTTAATGCAATATTAACTCTATCTGTAAATAAATAATCTGGAACGAAAGGTACAAAAGTTTTTTGTGCCTTTCTTTATAGGAGAAATAAACTATGCAATTTTCATTTTCAAATGATTTAGGAACACTTTTTACCATTATTTTAGCAATTGCCTTTATCATTAATTTGGTACTTGCGTTTATTATTATTTTTTTAGAAAGAAATAGACGTACAGCCAGTTCGACATGGGCGTGGTTATTTGTACTTTTTGTCTTACCATTGATTGGTTTTATTCTTTACTTGTTTTTTGGTAGAACCGTTTCGGCACGCAAATTGAATAAAAACAATGGTAACGTGTTAACGGATTTCGATGGACTTTTAAAACAACAAATAGAAAGCTTTGATAAAGGTAATTATGGTACTGATAACAAACAAGTTCAAAAACATCATGATTTAGTACGTATGCTTTTGATGGATCAAGATGGTTTTTTAACTGAAAATAATAAAGTTGATCATTTCATTGATGGAAATGATTTATATGATCAAGTTTTAAAAGATATTAAAAATGCAAAAGAATATATCCATTTAGAGTACTATACTTTCGCTTTAGATGGTTTAGGTAAAAGAATTTTACATGCTTTAGAAGAAAAATTGAAACAAGGTCTAGAAGTAAAAATATTATATGATGATGTTGGATCTAAAAATGTTAAGATGGCAAATTTTGATCATTTTAAATCGTTAGGTGGAGAAGTTGAAGCATTTTTTGCTTCAAAATTACCGTTATTGAATTTCAGAATGAATAATAGAAATCATAGAAAAATCATCGTAATCGATGGTCAACTAGGTTATGTCGGAGGATTTAACATTGGTGATGAATATCTAGGATTAGGAAAATTAGGATATTGGAGAGATACGCATTTACGTATACAAGGGGATGCGGTTGATGCACTGCAGTTGCGATTTATTTTAGACTGGAATTCGCAAGCGCACCGTCCACAATTTGAATATGATGTTAAGTATTTCCCTAAAAAGAACGGACCATTGGGCAATTCACCAATTCAAATAGCTGCAAGTGGCCCGGCTAGTGACTGGCATCAAATTGAATACGGTTATACAAAAATGATTATGAGTGCAAAGAAATCTGTATATTTACAATCACCATATTTCATTCCGGATAATTCATATATAAATGCCATTAAAATTGCTGCTAAATCAGGTGTAGATGTACATTTAATGATTCCATGTAAGCCAGATCATCCATTAGTATATTGGGCGACATATTCAAATGCTTCAGATTTACTATCTAGTGGCGTAAAAATTTACACGTATGAAAATGGATTTATACATTCTAAAATGTGCTTAATTGATGATGAAATCGTATCAGTGGGCACAGCAAATATGGACTTTAGAAGTTTTGAATTAAATTTTGAAGTAAATGCCTTTGTATATGATGAAAATCTTGCTAAAGATTTAAGGGTGGCTTATGAACATGATATTACAAAGTCAAAACAACTAACCAAAGAATCATATGCCAATAGACCGCTGTCTGTTAAATTCAAAGAATCGTTAGCAAAATTAGTTTCGCCAATTTTATAATTTATTTGTAAGGAGTCTCGATTATAGAGGCTCTTTTTATTTTGCCCAAAATTAAAATAACGATAAATATATTATGTAAACCTAATAATGACATTTGTCATTTCAAATCTATGACAAAGTGTTCTATTTTAAATCTAATAAATTTACTAATATTAAATTAAGAAAAAAATAGAGGTGATTAAATTGATTCAAATATCTAATATCAACAAGTCATTTAATAAAAGATGTGTTCTAAAAAATATTTCGTTCGATATTGAACAAGGTAAATGTATCGCTTTAATTGGAAAAAATGGTGCTGGAAAGTCAACGTTAATTGATATATTAATTGGTAATGTTAATGCTAATTCTGGTGAGATATTTGATAAAGACAAGTTATTACAAAGTGAAAATCGCAGTATAATGTTCCAAAAAACGATGTTTCCAGATCAATTAAAAGTTATTGAGATTATCAACTTATATCAATCATTTTACGAAAATCCATTACCATTGGAAGAAATAATAGAACTGACGAAATTTGATTCTAGTCAACTGAACCAATTTGTAAATAAACTTTCTGGTGGTCAACAACGATTACTCGATTTTGTATTATCTTTAATCGGACAACCACAATTGATCTTATTAGATGAACCAACATCGACTATGGATATAGAAATTAGAGAATATTTTTGGTCAATTATTGAAAATTTAAAAGAAGATAATCGAACGATACTCTATACATCGCACTATATTGAAGAAGTCGAACGTATGTCAGACAAAATTATTCTCATTGAAAATGGAGAAATAATACTTAATGATTCAACGTCACATATTAGAACCAATCAGCAATCTCAGATTACGTTATCCGATGAATATATAAGAAAGTTAAAACTAGATAAAGATGATTTAGTTATTCAAAAAAATCATAATGGCACTATCAAAATTATTACTTCAAATGTAAATGATACGATTTTATATCTTCAACAACTTCATATTAATTTGGATGATATTGAAATACAAAAAGTCTCAATTGTTGATTCATACTTCAACAATAAAAAGCAAAGGGGATCTAATTATGATACTAAGTTACTTGAAAATCGAATTTAAAGTTATAATGCGTAAAAAAACAACATTAATATTATCTATTTTATTTCCTGTTATATTCTATATATTATTTACTTCGATATTGGAATTGCCGGAAGATGTTAAACCTAAATTTTATAAAGAGTATATGTATAGTATGACGGTTTATAGTTTGTTAAGTTTTAGTTTACTAACTTTTCCATTAGATATTATTAATGAAAAACAAAATGAATGGCGCCAAAGATTAATGGTAACACCATTTACTTTTACTAGTTATTATATTTCAAAAGTAGTGAAAACTATGCTGCAATTTGCAATAGCGATATTAGTTATTTTTATGGTTGGACATTTTTATAAAGGTGTTGCAATGAGTGCAGTTCAATGGTTAGAGTCAGGAATATTTTTATGGTTAGGTGCGTCTCTATTAATAACTTTTGGCATATTATTTTCTTTGTTAAATGATATTCAAAAAACAAGTGCTTTAGCTAATATCGTAACAATTGGTTTAGCAGTATTAGGTGGATTGTGGTTTCCGATAAACACATTTCCAAATTGGCTTCAACATGTTGCTCATGTTTTACCGAGCTATCATTTGCGTAAACTAGGTGTAGATATTGCTTCAAATCATCATATCAATTTAATATCATTTGCTATAATACTCTTGTATGCTTTAGGGAGTATAATAGCAGTATATTGTATTAGTCATTTTAAAAGGGCGGAATAAAATATGAAATTTTTAAAAGATACTTCAATTGCTGAAATATCGTCTATACTTTATCTGATTTTTCCTATTGCCGGTATATTTTTTAATGAAGTATATGGTCCCAAATGGTTGTATATTATATCAGTCATTGTCTTTTCGTTGTCGTATCTTATATTAGTTATAGTAAATAATAGACTTAATACATTAATGTTTTACATTTTGTTGATTATTCATTATTTTATTATTTGTTATTTTGTTTTCAGTGTACATCCAATGCTAAGTTTGTTTTTCTTTTATAGTGCTTTTGCCGTTCCATTTACTTTTAAAAATAATGTTAAAAAAACGGCAACTAATCTTTTCATACTAACAATGATTATATGTACAATAATAACGTACTTATTGTATAACAACTATTTTGTTGCAATGATGGTTTATTATGTCGTTATATCGTTAATAATGCTAGATAATTTTAAAAAAATGAAAAACCGTGAATATCAAAAAGAAATAGCAGAAAAAAATAGACATATTAATACATTAATTGCTGAACAAGAGCGACATAGAATTGGTCAAGACTTACATGATACGTTAGGGCATGTGTTTGCAAGTTTATCATTAAAATCAGAATTAGCTTATAAACTAATAGATGCTGATGTAGAAAAAGTAAAAGCTGAATTATTAGCAATTAATAAATTATCTCGTGAATCATTGAACAAAGTTCGAGAAATTATTGATGATGTAAAATTACCATCATTTATTGAAGAGATTGATAGTATACGTAAAGTTTTAAAAGATGCTGATATTGATTTTACATTTGAAAATAAAGAATTAGCGCAAGTATTAAGTCCTACTAAACAATCTATGTTAGTTATGATTACGCGTGAAGCGATAAATAATGTTATTAAACATGCAAATGCTTCAAAAGTTCATGGTAAATTAAAAACTGTAAACAATCATAAATTACTGCTTATGATTGAAGATGATGGCAAAGGTATCGATAGTGATTGTGAGGTGAAAAGTATTTCACAGCGTGTACAACATTTAAATGGAACTTTAGCAGTCGACTCAACAAATGGAACTAAAATAATCATTGAAATCTCAACAGGAGGAATAGCATGACATCTTTAATTATTGCAGAAGATCAAAATATGTTACGACAGGCAATGGTTCAATTAATTAAACTACATGGTGATTTTGAAATTTTAGCAGATACTGATAATGGTCTCGATGCAATGAAACTTATTGAAGAATATAATCCTAACGTTGTTATTTTAGATATAGAAATGCCAGGCATGACTGGACTTGAAGTTTTAGCGGAAATTAGAAAAAAGCATTTGAATATTAAAGTGATTATTGTAACAACTTTTAAAAGACCGGGATACTTTGAAAAAGCAGTTGTGAATGATGTGGATGCATATGTTTTAAAAGAACGTTCTATAGAAGAATTGGTGGAAACCATTAATAAAGTAAATAACGGAGAGAAAGAATATAGCGCCACATTGATGACTTCATTTTTTGTAGATAAAAACCCATTAACGCCCAAAGAACAAATTGTATTAAGGGAAATTGGCAATGGTTTAAGTAGTAAAGAAATAAGTGAAAAATTATTTTTGACAGATGGAACAGTTAGAAATTATACATCTGTTATAATTGATAAATTATTTGCAGATAATCGTTTTGATGCTTGGAAAAAGGCAAATGAAAAAGGCTGGATCTAAATACAAACAAAAAAGTATTGAGTGTTTTGATTTAAGAGACTTGGAAAGTGAGTCAATAATCAAAATCTTACTCAATACTTTTATTTTGGTACTCGCAATTTAGATTTGTTAACTAATTTTTTCGCTTATTATAAAACGAAACAATCAAGTAAACGATAAAGCCTACAAAGATACCCAATAAAATAGATAGTACTGCCGTCACTATTAATGGTAATTTGAAAAATATTTGTAGGAAAATACCAATGATAATTGCGATAATTACTGCAATTAATGTGACTGTATTTTCATTTGAAATGTTCATTTATTTTCACTCCTTAACAATAACATTATATCATGCTATAGCTTTCCAAAATATTGAAATATGTAGATATGGCTATTGACGATATTTCTTAACTTTTATATGATTAATCGGAATGAAAAAAGAGAAGTAGGTGGCAATATGAAGTCAAATAAATCGCTTGCTATGATTGTGGTAGCCATCATTATTGTAGGTGTATTAGCATTTCAATTTATGAATCATACGGGTCCTTTCAAAAAGGGGACGAATCATGAAACTGTACAAGATTTAAATGGTAAAGATAAAGTACATGTTCAAAGAGTTGTGGATGGTGATACATTTATTGCAAATCAAAATGGTAAAGAAATTAAAGTTAGGCTTATAGGGGTTGATACGCCAGAAACGGTGAAACCGAATACGCCTGTACAACCATTTGGCAAAGAAGCATCAAATTATAGTAAGAAGACATTAACAAATCAAGATGTTTATTTAGAATATGATAAAGAAAAACAAGATCGCTATGGTAGAACATTGGCGTATGTATGGATAAGTAAAGATCGTATGTACAATAAGGAATTAGTGGAAAAGGGACTTGCTAGAGAGAAGTATTTTTCACCAAATGGCAAATATAGAAATGTATTTATAGAAGCACAAAATAAAGCTAAACAACAGAAATTAAATATTTGGAGTAAATAATTAAATAGGTGATTATATATATTAAAGTAAAATATACTTGAAGCATCGATTTATTATTACCATAAATTTATATATAGAAATAATTTAAAGGCATAATAACCATAGTGCGTATCGAGCGTAATGGATTATTATGCCTTTGATTTTACTTGAATATAGCTGTGATTTGATCAACCTGTTCTTTATTTAAAGGGTGTTTAGATAGCTCTATGGCTTCGCTAATAATACGTCGTAACGAAGATTTTGTTGAAACTGTATCAACATATTTATCTCTTTCTTCAGAACCTTGAATGATATTAACTGTACCATCACTAAAGTAAATAACACCGGTACTTTGGACTTTAAAGTTAAAGTTTTGTTCAATATGATCCTTTAATGCTTTCGCATTATTTGCTGCTAATTGATACGGATCATAATCATAAAAATCATAAATAACACGATTTGGTTGAACTGTTTCTGTAAAAGTATAGATAGACTTTCTTGATGAATTAAACTGATCATGATATTGCTGGCTAATGTAATGACCGACAACTTTTTCAATATTACTATTGCTTATTTCTGTATCATGCTCATCAGGTACATCAAAGTGATAAAATGTTTTTTCACCCCAGCTTTTTACATCAACGTTTATTAAACCGATATCTGAAACAATGATAAAATCAAATGAACGTGCATACTCGAAAAACGGATGTTTAGTAGCTAAATTGCTTGTAACGATAATATCGTAATATTTTAATTTACCATTTTCGAGATAGCTATCTAAAATCTTGCGTAATTCTCTTTTAGCATTTTTGTATGCATGGTGGCCAACATCATTATTAGAACTCAGCATTTGACTTCTTAATTCAGCATTTTCTGCACTTAATGCTTTGTTCTTTTTAATAAGTTGCTTTCTTGCATAAACTTCGGTATCTATTTTACTATTACTATACCTTTGATTTAAAACTAATATACCAATTAATGCTACAATGATAATGATAAGTACAACATAAAAAGACATTTTTTCACCAATCCTTTTTGACTTCTTTAACTTTGTATACAATAATAATTAATAAAGATTAATTGTTATTCAATTTCCCACATTTTTATTAGTTGATTTTAGTTCATCATTGTTATAATCAAATTATAAACTGACAGATATTGATGTTCAATGAATATGACGTGAAAGATTCGTGAATTCAAGTTTATGTCGAATTTATGTTATAACGGTCATTTAAATGACAGAATTAGGTCACTCATAGTATTTTGAAGATTGAATTCATTAATTTTAAAATGTATAATGATATTTGTGAAAGCGCTTGCTTAGGAGGTGTATTTGAGAGTGAATGAAATGAATGCTAAAGAACAATTAGTGGACAATTTAATGAAAACATCATCGCAATTATTTAAATTTCACGGTGAAGTTGCCATGCAGCTTTTCTTAAATGATGAATTAAAATTACCTTCTATTGTTGAAATATGCGTGGAACGTAAGCGTTTAAGTGATATTGTGAAAGTTATTCCGCAATCATATGCGTTACTATACATAGATAAGCAAGATCAAGCAATAGCTAAAGAAGATTTATCACTTTCAAAAATTGCAAAAGTTTATGTGCAATATGATGATACAACAATAATGAGTATTTTCGTTTATGATGTAGTAAACGATGAATGGATTTTTAGATTGGATCCGAATATACGTATACCTAAGAGTAACATTTACTTCCATAGTTTAAATTGGGATGTGGATTATATTAAACCGGAAATCGTTCTAATGTATGATTTAATGCAACACCATCAGTATCATCATTATTCCAATTATAAACGTGTCATAGATGCATTAAGCTACTATCAATTTTTTATTTTAAAATTTGTAGTAGGTGAGCAACGTATTAAGGATGCAATCCAGAGAACAATAAATAATTAAGAAAAAGCAATTCATAACGCAGTTGAATACATGTGTTACGAATTGCTTTTATATTAGTTTTTATCACACAAGTTTTTTAATGCAACCCCGTGATAGCAAAACTCATATGTAGATAATACAGCTTTTTCAGCATCATCTACATGAATTCCAAACATCATCGAGATTTCCGAAGCACCTTGGTTAATCATTTTTAAGTTAATTTTTGATTCAGCTAAGGCATGTGTAATTTTATTTGCAGTACCGATGACCTTATTCATACCTTCGCCGACAATCATTAAAATTGCTAAATCATGCTCAATACTTAGCTCATCAACATCACATTTTTGACGAATTTCATTTAATACTTTTGTTTCTTTATTTTGAATTTGTTTTGAGCGCATAACGATACTGATAGTATCAATACCTGAAGGCATATGATCAAATGAAATATTATTATCCTCTAAGACACCTAATATCTTTCTAGTAAAGCCGACTTGTCTATTCATTAAATACTTTTTGATATTAATAACGGTAAAATCTTTATCACAACTTATACCGCTAATCACATTTTTCGCATTTATTTCTCTATCATGCACTATAAATGTACCTTTATCTTGAGGGCGGTTCGTATTTTTAATCACCACAGGGATGCGATCTTTATAAAGTGGTTGTAAGGCTTCATCATGGAAAACACTAAAACCAGCATAAGATAATTCACGCATTTCTCGATAAGTGATTTCTTCGATTAATTCAGGATCTTTGATGATATTTGGATTAGCTTTATAAATACCAGACACATCGGTGAAATTTTCATAAATTGTAGCTCTAACACCACTTGATATGATGGCGCCAGTTATATCTGATCCGCCACGTGGAAATGTAACTATATATCCTTCATGAGATACGCCGAAAAATCCTGGGATAATTAGTTTCTCATCATAATCTCTTAATTTTTTAATTTCAGAGTAAGCACTATCTAATATTTGTGCTTCTTGTGGGACGTCAGTAACAAAAATACCCGCTTCCTTCGGTGATATATATTTTGTTGGTATACCTTGACTATTATTATATAAAGCTATCAATTGCGCATTAAAATTTTCACCACAAGAAAGTAATGCATCTAATAGTCTCTTCGGTTCATTTTTTAATTGATTAATATAATGTTCCAAAGTCATATCTATCGTCCGTAAAATACTTTCATCCATTTGCAATTCTTTTACAATATCATCATAACGCTGAATAATTTCTCTTTTTTTATCATGATAATCAAGATGATTAATGACCTTTTCATATAATCTGATTAACAAATCAGTTGTTTTAATATCATTATCATGTCTTTTACCTGGAGCAGAAACGATAACAATCTTTCGCTCTGGATCAGAATTAACAATATTTAAAACCTTTTTAATTTGAGTAGCATTGGAGACGGAGCTACCACCGAATTTGGAAACTTTCATAGTGCATGCCAACCTTTCTAAAAAATCAGAAAATTGTATTCAGTTTTGTAAGTAAGAATGATATTATGTATTTATATTTTGAATATTACGAACTTTACAAAAATAAAGAATAATTCTATACTATACTATCATCTAGTGTTTTTCAATAATACATTTGTTTTTCTCAAAAGCACAAACGGAGGTACATAAAATGAAAAAATTAAATATAGCATTATTAGGATTAGGTACTGTCGGATCTGGTGTTGTTAAAATCATCGAAGAGAACCGACAGCAAATTCAAGATACATTAAATAAAGATATTGTCATAAAGCATATTCTTGTTCGAGATAAATCTAAAAAGAGACCGCTAAATATTAGCCAATATCATTTAACTGAAGATGTTAATGAAATTTTAAATGATGATTCATTAGATATTATCGTTGAAGTCATGGGAGGAATTGAACCAACTGTAGATTGGTTAAGAACAGCACTTAAAAATAAAAAACATGTTATTACCGCGAATAAAGATTTATTAGCAGTACATCTTAAACTTTTAGAAGATTTAGCAGAAGAAAATGGTGTAGCTTTAAAGTTTGAAGCGAGTGTAGCAGGTGGTATTCCGATCGTAAATGCCATAAATAATGGTTTGAATGCGAATAATATTTCAAAATTTATGGGAATTTTAAATGGTACCTCTAATTTTATTTTATCTAAAATGACTAAAGAGCAAACGACATTTGAGGAAGCACTTGATGAAGCGAAAAGACTTGGTTTTGCTGAAGCGGATCCAACTGATGATGTAGAAGGGGTAGATGCAGCGCGTAAAGTTGTCATTACATCATATTTATCATTTAACCAAGTCATTAAATTAAACGACGTTAAACGAAGAGGAATTAGTGGCGTAACTTTAACTGATATTAATGTAGCCGATCAACTGGGGTATAAAATTAAATTGATTGGTAAGGGAATATATGAAAATGGCAAAGTTAATGCATCGGTAGAACCAACGTTAATTGATAAAAAGCATCAATTAGCAGCTGTAGAGGATGAATATAACGCGATTTATGTCATTGGTGATGCTGTTGGTGACACGATGTTTTATGGAAAAGGAGCAGGCAGTTTAGCAACAGGTAGTGCCGTTGTCAGTGATTTATTGAATGTAGCATTATTCTTTGAATCAGATTTACACACATTGCCACCACATTTTGAATTAAAGACAGATAAAACAAGGGAAATGATGGATTCAGATGCAGAAATTAATATTAAAGAAAAATCCAATTTCTTTGTAGTAGTGAATCATGTCAAAGGTTCAATTGAAAATTTTGAAAATGAGTTAAAGGCAATATTACCATTTCACCGATCATTAAGAGTTGCAAATTACGATAATCAATCATATGCCGCTGTTATAGTTGGATTGGAATCATCACCGGAAGAATTAATCACTAAGCATGGATACGAAGTTGACAAAGTATACCCAGTAGAAGGAGTTTAATTATAATGAGAAGATGGCAAGGATTAGTAGAAGAGTTTAAAGCACATTTACCAGTAAATGAAAATACACCAAAATTAACATTGAACGAGGGAAATACACCACTCATTCATTGTGAAAATATGTCTAAAATACTAGGTATAGATTTATATGTGAAGTATGAAGGTGCCAATCCGACAGGTTCATTTAAAGATCGCGGTATGGTAATGGCTGTGACAAAAGCAAAAGAGCAAGGTAAGAAAATTGTAATATGCGCTTCGACTGGAAATACATCAGCGTCTGCAGCAGCATATGCAGCGAGAGCAGGTTTAAAAGCTATCGTCGTAATACCAGAAGGTAAAATTGCATTAGGTAAATTGTCGCAAGCAGTAATGTATGGTGCAGAAATCGTTTCTATTGAAGGAAACTTTGATGAAGCTTTAGAAATTGTAAAAGAAATTGCAAAAAGTGGCGAAATCGAGCTTGTAAACTCTGTCAATCCATTTAGAATCGAAGGACAAAAGACAGGCTCATTTGAAATTGTACAACAATTAGACGGTGAAGCACCTGATATTTTAGCGATTCCTGTAGGTAATGCAGGTAATATTACTGCATATTGGAAAGGCTTTAAAGAATATCATGAAGCTAAAGGATCACAATTGCCGAAAATGTTTGGCTTCCAAGCTGAAGGCGCATCACCAATTGTTCAAAATAAAGTCATTAAAAATCCTGAAACGATTGCAACTGCTATTCGAATTGGTAATCCTGCTAGTTGGGATAAGGCGACTAATGCTCTTAAAGAATCAAATGGATTAATAGATAGTGTTACTGATGATGAAATTCTAGAAGCATATCAGTTAATGACAACTAAAGAAGGTGTCTTTAGTGAACCAGCGAGTAATGCTTCTATTGCAGGTTTAATTAAATTGCATAGACAAGGTAAATTACCTCAAGGTAAAAAAGTAGTTGCTATTTTAACTGGTAATGGATTAAAAGATCCTGATACTGCTATTTCACTACTAGATAATCCGATAAAGCCATTGCCAAATGATAAAGATAGCATTATCGATTATATTAAAGGAGCTTTATAACATGTCGAATGTTTTGGAGTTAACAATTCCTGCATCAACAGCCAACCTTGGAGTTGGCTTTGATTCTATAGGTATGGCTTTAGATAAATTTTTGCATCTGTCTGTAAAGGAAACATCAGGGACAAAATGGGAATATATTTTCCATGATGATGCATCTAAGCAATTGCCTACTGACGAAACAAACTTTATTTATCATGTAGCACAACAAGTTGCTTCTAAATATAGTGTTGACTTGCCTAATTTATGTATCGAAATGAGAAGTGATATTCCATTGGCAAGAGGGTTAGGTTCGTCAGCTTCTGCTTTAGTAGGAGCTATATATATCGCAAATTATTTTGGTGATATCCAACTGTCTAAACATGAGGTATTACAATTAGCGACTGAAATCGAAGGACATCCTGATAATGTTGCGCCGACCATTTATGGTGGTTTAATCGCTGGATATTATAATGATGTCTCGAAAGAAACGTCAGTTGCACATATCGACATACCAGACGTGGATGTGATTGTAACGATACCAACTTATGAACTAAAAACAGAAGCATCAAGACGTGCTTTACCACAAAAATTAACACATAGTGAAGCGGTTAAAAGTAGTGCAATTAGTAATACAATGATTTGTGCATTAGCACAGCACAATTATGAATTAGCAGGTAAACTCATGCAACAAGATGGCTTTCATGAACCGTATCGTCAGCATTTAATTGCTGAATTTGATGAAGTGAAAACAATTGCTAGTCAACATAATGCCTATGCAACTGTAATTAGTGGTGCTGGACCAACTATTTTAATATTTAGTCGTAAAGAAAATAGTGGGGAATTGGTTCGCTCTTTAAATAGTCAGGTAGTATCATGCCATTCTGAATTGGTCGATATTAATATCAGTGGTGTTAAAGAACGAATTGTATACCAATAGACGCTTTATATTGTAAAATAGTATTAAATGCAGAATAGAGAGGAGATTTAATGCGATATGACAAATTATAAAGTTGTCGTTTTAGATATGGATGACACATTGCTAAATTCAGATAATGTGATATCAGAAGAAACTGCAAATTATTTAACAGCAATTCAAGATGAAGGTTATTATGTTGTTTTAGCATCTGGTAGACCTACTGAAGGTATGATTCCAACTGCTAGAGATTTAAAATTACCTGAACATCATAGCTATATTATTAGTTATAACGGTAGTAAAACGATTAACATGACTAATGAAGAAGTAGAAGTAAGTAAATCGATTGGTAAGCAAGATTTCGATGAAATTGTAGATTATTGTCGAGATAGAGGCTTTTTCGTTCTTACATATCATGATGGTCAAATTATTTACGACAGCGAACATGAGTATATGAATATTGAAGCAGAATTAACAGGTTTACCGATGAAACGTGTTGATGATATCAAAGCGTATATTCAAGGCGATGTACCCAAGGTCATGGGTGTAGATTATGTAGCGAATATTACAGAAGCTAGAATTGATTTGAATGGTGTGTTCAATGATAATGTAGATGCTACGACAAGTAAGCCATTCTTCTTAGAATTTATGGCTAAAGACGTTTCAAAAGGTAATGCAATTAAAGCGTTATGTCACAAATTGGGATATTCGGTGGATCAAGTCATTGCTTTTGGTGATAGTATGAATGATAAATCAATGTTTGAAGTCGCAGGTCTAGCTATTGCTATGGGGAATGCATCAGATGAACTTAAGCAATATGCAAATGAAGTTACGTTGGATCATAATGAAAATGGTATTCCACATGCGCTCAAAAAATTGTTATAAATTTTAAAATAAGCCTTAACACATGATATTTGAATAAGATATCTTGTGGTTAAGGCTTTTTATTTTTGTGAAAATGACTTCAGTTATACTATGGAGGATTTGAAATACATATTTTAGATTAGTAATGATATCAAACGAATAGAGTAAATGTATATTTTTTGAATAAATCAAGTATTAACTAGTCACTGAAGGTAGATAAATAAATTTGATCATTCTGAATAATAACGAATGCATTAAAAAATGCAGTGACAATCTAACATTAATTGTTAAAATCACTGCAAGCATCTTGATTTTATTTAGCTGTTTGTGTCCAGTCATGCTTACCTCTGAAACGTTTTACATGAGCATATATTTGGTCAGCAGTATAATCTAAATTTGTATAAACTGTAATACTGAACGCTGATTGGTTTTCAGCAAATGATTCTTCGGAAAATAATTCCTTTAAGTGCATAAATAAATCATTCATTTGTTTATGGTTTAAACCGGGATATTCCCTTAAAGTTCTCTTTAATAATTGTCCGTTCTTTTCTTCTAATGCTTGAACTACAATAACAAATCTTTCATCTTGCTTTAGTACATCATCAAATAAATTTGTTTGTCCAATCATTGAATTTCACCCCTGAAAAGTTATTGTTATCTATATTATACACGATATGCAAAATATCTAAAATAAAGAATGGTAACATGGTAATAATAAAATATAAACAGAATACTAGTTAATACACTTTATACTAGAAAAAGATATTAAAGTATATCTGCTTTACACCATTAAAAAGCGGCAAATGCTATAGATAATCTAAAGCATCTGCCGTATGAGAATTTATTTATTTTTGATTGTCATAATCGTGTGGTTTTAAATTAATTGTTTCTAGCTTTACAAATTTTGTTTTGTGAATGATTTTATGAATAAAGTAAATCAACGCTAGAATGATTAAAGGTAAAAAGTTTTTAAAAGCATTTAACCATTGATCTTTTAAAATATATTCAACTGAGCCACCAAATAGCAAGAATAATAGTGTAGTGATGACAATGATTGGTCCTAATGGATAAAAAGGTGCTTTATATGGTAGGACCTTATTAGGGTCTTGACCTTGTTTTTTAATAGCTTGTCGCAATCGTATTTGTGACCAAATGCTTGATCCCCAAACAACTATAATCATTGAACCAATAATTTCAAGTAAATTAAAAACGGCATTTGAATTAAAGTTTGCATAAATAATAACAATAACAACGACTGCATAAGTAGTTAATAATGCTCTTAAAGGTAACTTAGTTGTCTTGTTTAATTTACTTAAAAATTGGGGTGCTTTTTTGTCTGAACTTAAGGAATACAACATTCTGCCTGTTGTATAAACACCTGAATTTGCAGCGGATAATAATGAAGTTAAAATAACCGCGTTGATTACTGATGCTGCAAAGGCTATGCCTACTCTATCGAATACAATTGTAAATGGGCTTTGACTTATTGAACTACTTGCTCTTAATAATGATGGATCTGTGTACGGAATAATTGCACCAATTACTGCAATTGATAAGACATAGAATAAAAGAATACGCCAAAATACTTGTTTAATTGCCTTAGGCATAGACTTTTTAGGGTCATCTGATTCACCAGCAGTTACTGCTACTACTTCTGTACCACCAACCGAAAATCCGGCGACTAATAATACGCCTAAGAAACCAGAGATACCACCAACAAACGGTGCTTGGCCTTTTGTATAGTTTTCAAATCCATATGTATGACCACCTAAGATACCGAAAATCATTAAAAAGCCAAAAATAACGAATACGATAATTGTTAACACTTTAATCAATGATAACCAAAACTCAGTTTCTCCAAATGATTTTACAGAAAAAATGTTTAATAATAGTAAAATTGTAATAAAGATTAAGCTCCAAGTAATGGGGTGGAAAAATTTAAATGTGTCCCAGAAATAAAGCACATTTGACGCTACTATGACATCAACACTTGTAACTAATGACCACAATGCCCAATACAACCATCCCATGGTAAAGCCAAGAGATGAGTCAATAAAGCGTGTTGAATAAGAGCTGAATGAACCTGATACTGGATAAAATGTTGCCAACTCTCCAATTGATGACATTAAGAAATATAGCATGACACCAATAACAAGATAAGCGAGTATAGCGCCTCCAGGACCAGCTTGAGAAATGATATTACCAGTAGCTACAAATAGACCAGTCCCAATTGCACCACCTATAGCAATCATGGAAATGTGTCTTGAGTTAAGACTACGGTTCATTTTATTATCTTCCATATTTAGTCTCCCATCTATTTAAATATACCCATTATTGTAAGCTTTTTAAGTGTACTATTCAATAACTATTTAGTACTGTAAAGCGAAAAAATTAAAATTTTCTGATTTTTTAATCATCTTGAGCATGTTTAATTGTAATTTTGATGGGGTTAAATTATAATATGTATTAAATTATAATTATTATAAATTGTGGAGGGATGACTATGTCACAACAAGACAAAAAGTTAACTGGTGTTTTTGGGCATCCAGTATCAGACCGAGAAAATAGTATGACAGCAGGGCCTAGGGGACCTCTTTTAATGCAAGATATTTACTTTTTAGAGCAAATGTCTCAATTTGATAGAGAAGTAATACCAGAACGTCGAATGCATGCCAAAGGTTCTGGTGCATTTGGGACATTTACTGTAACTAAAGATATAACAAAATATACGAATGCTAAAATATTCTCTGAAATAGGTAAGCAAACCGAAATGTTTGCCCGTTTCTCTACTGTAGCAGGAGAACGTGGTGCTGCTGATGCGGAGCGTGACATTCGAGGATTTGCGTTAAAGTTCTACACTGAAGAAGGGAACTGGGATTTAGTAGGGAATAACACACCAGTATTCTTCTTTAGAGATCCAAAGTTATTTGTTAGTTTAAATCGTGCGGTGAAACGAGATCCTAGAACAAATATGAGAGATGCACAAAATAACTGGGATTTCTGGACGGGTCTTCCAGAAGCATTGCACCAAGTAACGATCTTAATGTCAGATAGAGGGATTCCTAAAGATTTACGTCGTATGCATGGGTTCGGTTCTCACACATACTCTATGTATAATGATTCTGGTGAACGTGTTTGGGTTAAATTCCATTTTAGAACGCAACAAGGTATTGAAAACTTAACTGATGAAGAAGCTGCTGAAATTATAGCTACAGATCGTGATTCATCTCAACGCGATTTATTCGAAGCCATTGAAAAAGGTGATTATCCAAAATGGACAATGTATATTCAAGTAATGACTGAGGAACAAGCTAAAAACCATAAAGATAATCCATTTGATTTAACAAAAGTATGGTATCACGATGAGTATCCTCTAATTGAAGTTGGAGAGTTTGAATTAAATAGAAATCCAGATAATTACTTTATGGATGTTGAACAAGCTGCGTTTGCACCAACTAATATTATTCCAGGATTAGATTTTTCTCCAGACAAAATGCTGCAAGGGCGTTTATTCTCATATGGCGATGCGCAAAGATATCGATTAGGAGTTAATCATTGGCAGATTCCTGTAAACCAACCTAAAGGTGTTGGTATTGAAAATATTTGTCCTTTTAGTAGAGATGGTCAAATGCGCGTAGTTGACAATAATCAAGGTGGAGGAACACATTATTATCCAAATAACCATGGTAAATTTGATTCTCAACCTGAATATAAAAAGCCACCATTCCCAACTGATGGATATGGCTATGAATATAATCAACGTCAAGATGATGATAATTATTTTGAACAACCAGGTAAATTGTTTAGATTACAATCAGAGGACGCTAAAGAAAGAATTTTTACAAATACAGCAAATGCAATGGAAGGCGTAACGGATGATGTTAAACGACGTCATATTCGTCATTGTTACAAAGCTGACCCAGAATATGGTAAAGGTGTTGCAAAAGCATTAGGTATTGATATAAATTCTATTGATCTTGAAACTGAAAATGATGAAACATACGAAAACTTTGAAAAATAAATTTGATATGTAGTTTCTATATTGCGTAGTTGAGCAGTTTATGATATCATAATAAATCGTAAAGATTCCTAACAAGAGAGGGTGTTTAACGTGCGCGTAAACGTAACATTAGCATGCACAGAATGTGGCGATCGTAACTATATCACTACTAAAAATAAACGTAATAATCCTGAGCGTATTGAAATGAAAAAATATTGCCCAAGATTAAACAAATATACGTTACATCGTGAAACTAAGTAATTCTTATCATTCAAATACGACGATTTGAAAATAAAGCGGGCTTACCTATTATATTGGGGAGCTCGCTTTTTTATGAAATTTTTGTGAAGAGTGATTAATGGATTGAGTTTCATCGGTAGAACAATATATGATTGTATTAGTTGTTACTTTATTAAAATTTGAGAATATTTATAGAAGGAAATAGATTACTGATTTTATAAAGTCACTTTGTTAGCGAATGCTTGAAAGAGTATTTAATATAGTAGAATTTAAAATTTCAAAGCGGAATTTAATAAGTACGAAGTAATTCTGGGTATGTTTTATAAATGTTCGATAATACACTTTAATCTTAAATATGATGGTTTAGAAAATGATTTAACAAAGAAATGAAACTTTACTGTTGAATTATGTGAGGATTGTGTTATTATATAAATCGTAATAATTACGATTTGATAAAAAGTGAGGTAACTATATATGGCTAAGAAATCTAAAATAGCAAAAGAGAGAAAAAGAGAAGAGTTAGTAAATAAATATTACGAATTACGTAAAGAGTTAAAAGCAAAAGGTGATTACGAAGCGTTAAGAAAATTACCAAGAGATTCATCACCTACACGTTTAACTAGAAGATGTAAAGTAACTGGAAGACCTAGAGGTGTATTACGTAAATTTGAAATGTCTCGTATTGCGTTTAGAGAACATGCGCACAAAGGACAAATTCCAGGTGTTAAAAAATCAAGTTGGTAAAATCAAATTTCGTACTTTAGCCCATTTACAATATCAATAAAACAATGTACAGTATATACGAATGCTATAAACTGAATGTTTTCTCATATTAATAAGGAAACATTCGGTTTTTAATTTGCATTTAAAAATAATTAGTTTTTAAAGGGGCTATTTAAAGTGAAAATATTTGATTACGAAGATATTCAATTAATACCTAATAAATGCATAGTTGAAAGTAGGTCTGAATGTGATACAACTATCCAATTTGGTCCGAAAAAATTCAAGCTACCTGTAGTTCCTGCAAATATGCAAACAGTTATGAATGAGAAATTAGCGAAATGGTTTGCTGAAAATGATTACTTTTATATCATGCATCGTTTTGATGAAGAAGCAAGAATACCTTTTATAAAACATATGCAAAATTCAGGCTTATTTGCATCTATTTCAGTTGGTGTAAAGAAAGCGGAATTTGATTTTATTGAAAAGTTAGCTCAAGAAAAATTAATCCCCGAATATATTACAATAGATATTGCGCATGGTCACTCAGATTCAGTGATAAACATGATTAAACATATAAAAAACCATATACCTGATAGTTTTGTTATTGCTGGTAATGTTGGTACGCCAGAAGGTGTTAGAGAATTAGAAAATGCTGGTGCTGATGCTACCAAAGTCGGTATAGGTCCTGGTAGAGTTTGTATTACAAAGATTAAAACAGGTTTTGGTACTGGTGGTTGGCAGTTAGCGGCATTAAACATATGTAGTAAAGCAGCTCGTAAACCTTTGATTGCCGATGGTGGTATAAGAACGCATGGCGACATCGCTAAATCAATTAGATTTGGTGCATCAATGGTCATGATTGGTTCATTATTTGCGGCACACGAAGAATCACCTGGTGAAACTGTAGAACTTGATGGTAAACAGTATAAAGAATATTTTGGTAGTGCATCTGAATTTCAAAAAGGCGAACATAAAAATGTAGAAGGTAAAAAAATGTTTGTAGAACATAAGGGTTCATTAATGGATACCTTAAAAGAAATGCAACAAGATTTACAAAGCTCAATTTCATATGCCGGTGGAAAAGACTTGAAATCATTACGTACTGTAGATTATGTTATTGTTAGAAACTCTATTTTCAACGGTGATAGAGATTAATATTTATAGTAGGTGATGTAAATTAAAAAATTCATAGTAACTGTTGTTGCGTTTTTATCAATTATTATCATTGCGCCAATAACAGAATTTAAACCATTCATTCATTTACAAAATGAAGTAAGACAATATATTGACATTCACATCAATAAAGAAACAATTTCTGCGGAAAATAAATTGGATACACCGAAGAAACAACAATTTGCCTTTAATAATATACAAATGAACATGTCGAAATCAGATGTTGAGAAAACATTAAATAAACCAAAAAGAGTGACATTTAATGAATATGGTACGAAGTGGTATACGTATTATGATGATGATTACAATAATTTTATAATGATAAGTTACATTAAAGATAAAGTTAATGCGTTATATACAAATCAAAATATAATCACTTCAAAATCAAAAATTAAATACAATACACCGAAATCGGTTGTAAGGCAAAGATTAGGCGAACCAGAAACAGAGATTGTTAAAGGTAGAGTGCGTTACGAACAAAATAATAAAGAATATGATGTTTTCCATAAAAATCACATTTATACGACGGTATTTTATGATAAGCATCGACGTAATAATGTAACAGCTGTTTTACAAGTAAGTGATGCTATGGAAAATAGATTAAAAGAACAATATGGAGCACCTTCGAAATCGCTTGCAGATAGTTTTGAACTACAAAATTTTGATTTAGTTAATGCTGAAAGAAAACTACATCAATTATCTACATTGAAGTATTCTAAACAGAATTCTGAAACTGCACGTAAGCATAGTAAAGATATGGCCAACAATCATTATTTTGATCATACAAATTTAAAAGGTCAATCACCATTTGATAGATTGAAAAAAGATGGTATTACATTTAACTCAGCCGGAGAGAATTTAGCATATGGTCAAGTTAGTAGTATCTATGCACATCAAGGATTAATGAATTCTATTGGTCACAGAAAAAATATTTTAAATGATACGTTTAAAATATTAGGTGTTGGTGTTGATTTTAATGATGAAAAACAACCTTTTTGGACAGAAAATTATACTGGTTAATGTTTTTGGCATGAGATTAAAGGGTAATGTTTGTCTGTAAGGAAGTAGATAAACATGATAACAACAGATAAACCAAAAGATGCGGATATACTTGAACGCGTCAAAGATATACTTAATAAAAAAGAAAGAAAAAAATAATAATGGCTCGCTCCTGTAAATTATTACGGGGGCGAGTTTTAATTTGTGTAACATTTTGCAGAAATCTGTAATTCAAAATTTATATTAAAGAATGAGATTATCTAACAATTCGCAATTTCTGTTTGAACTGAATTTAGATTAGAATAAATAAAACCTCTTGAAAACGAAACTTTTTCAAGAGGTCCAAAATTTATAAAAATGAGGGTTTAACAATTACGATAATATATAACGGTTTAAAATATTACATTTCGCGGTACAAACCAATTACTTTCCCAATTACAGCAACATTGTCGAGGTAAATTGGCTCCATTGTACTATTTTCAGGTTGTAATCGATAACGATTTTTTTCTTTATAGAAGCGTTTGACAGTTGCTTCATCTTCCTCAGTCATAGCAACAATAATGTCTCCATTTTCTGCTATGGTTTGACTGCGAACAATTACTTTGTCTCCGTCTAATATACCAGCCTCAATCATACTGTCGCCTACGACGTTTAATATGAATATGTCGCTATTATGTGTCGATGTTAAGTGTTCAGGTAATGGAAAATACTCTTCAATATTTTCTACAGCGGTAATAGGAACACCTGCTGTGACTTTACCAATAACTGGCACATGAATCGTTTCTTCCATATTAATATTATCATTTGTTTGATCACTTACAATTTCTATAGCACGTGGTTTCGTTGGATCTCTTCTTATATATCCTTTTTCTTCAAGACGTGAAAGGTGACCATGAACAGTTGAACTGGATGCTAAGCCAACTGCTTCACCAATTTCGCGAACACTAGGCGGATAACCTTTCATTTGAACAACTTGTTTAATATAGTTATATATTTCGCTTTGTCGTTTTGTTAATTCTCTCATATATAGGCACTCCCTAAATTAATTTAAATACAGTATATCATTAATTCACAACCAAAACAAACATTTGTTCGTTAAAATATTGACACAGAACATAAGTTCTGATAAATTACTTATACAAACAAATGTTCTAGGAGTGGAAATGATGTTTTACAATAAATATAAAAACGTATCAACATATATCATCATATTTTTAGTTTCAAGTGCAGCCTTTGCAATATTCTTGTTAAGTGCGAACGTTAGTGCTCACTCGGAACAAGTGTACGAAATGACTGACCATCAAATTAAGAACAATACGATAAATAAAGCATACGAACATAAAGACCCTACAAACAATGGCGAACAAAGAGATGGGAAAGTGTTCGCTTTAATAAATTGATACATTGTCACAACGTTATTTTGCCTATTTTTGCGAAATAGCGTTTTTTTATTACTTTTTTGCTGGTCTTAAATTTGTTATATTTTGTTAAAGTATTATAATGATTGAATAAACAAATTGAAGGTAGGTTTTTTAATTGAGTAATTCTGATTTGAATATCGAAAGAATTAACGAGTTAGCTAAAAAGAAAAAAGAAGTAGGATTAACTCAAGAAGAAGCAAAGGAGCAAACAGCCTTAAGAAAAGCTTATCTTGAGAGTTTTAGAAAAGGGTTTAAACAACAAATTGAAAATACTAAAGTAATTGATCCAGAAGGTAATGATGTAACACCTGAAAAAATTAAAGAGATACAACAAAAAAGAGATAATAAAAATTAAATCACAAATCTGTAAAGAATTTTCTGACATTATAACTTGAAATAAGTATTTTACTTATCTTTTTATTTTAAAATAAGTTATAATGTATTTGATAAAATTGAAGAAGGGAAGATACACAAGATGTTTAATGAAAAAGATCAATTAGCTGTTGATACGCTACGTGCACTAAGTATCGACACAATCGAAAAAGCGAATTCTGGTCATCCAGGATTACCTATGGGAGCTGCCCCAATGGCTTACACTTTGTGGACACGTCATCTGAATTTTAATCCACAATCTAAAGATTACTTCAATAGAGACCGTTTCGTATTATCTGCAGGGCATGGTTCAGCACTATTGTATAGCTTGTTACATGTTTCTGGTAGTTTAGAATTAGAAGAATTAAAGCAATTTAGACAATGGGGTTCTAAAACACCAGGTCATCCTGAATACAGACATACAGATGGTGTAGAAGTTACTACTGGACCACTTGGACAAGGTTTTGCTATGTCAGTAGGATTAGCTTTAGCAGAAGATCACCTAGCAGGGAAATTTAATAAAGAAGGATATAATGTTGTAGATCATTACACATATGTATTAGCTTCTGACGGTGATTTAATGGAAGGTATTTCGCATGAAGCAGCTTCATTTGCTGGACATAATAAATTAAGTAAATTAGTTGTTTTATACGATTCAAATGATATTTCATTAGATGGCGAATTAAACAAAGCTTTTTCTGAAAACACAAAAGCTCGTTTTGAAGCATATGGTTGGAA
Organism: Staphylococcus sp. HMSC36A10; assembly: GCF_001838845.1. NCBI lineage: Bacteria > Bacillati > Bacillota > Bacilli > Caryophanales > Staphylococcaceae > Staphylococcus > Staphylococcus sp. HMSC36A10. Next base: position 87,521 of record NZ_KV839122.1, on the reverse strand, counting down.
TTACTTACTAGTTAAAGATGGTAATGATTTAGAAGAAATTGATAATGCGATTACTACTGCTAAATCTCAAGAAGGACCAACAATTATCGAAGTTAAAACAACAATCGGATTTGGTTCACCGAATAAAGCAGGAACTAATGGTGTTCATGGGGCACCTTTAGGTGAAGATGAAAGAAAATTAACATTTGAAAATTACGGTTTAGATCCTGAAAAACGTTTTAATGTTTCAGAAGAAGTATACGAAATTTTCCAAAATACTATGTTAAAACGTGCTAATGAAGATGAATCTCAATGGAATTCATTATTAGAAAAATATGCAGAAACATATCCTGAATTAGCAGAAGAATTTAAATTAGCAATTAGTGGTAAATTGCCTAAAAATTATAAGGATGAATTACCACGTTTTGAACTTGGTCATAATGGTGCATCTCGTGCTGATTCTGGTACTGTTATTCAAGCAATCAGTAAAACTGTCCCTTCATTCTTTGGTGGATCAGCAGACCTTGCTGGTTCAAACAAATCCAATGTAAATGATGCAACTGATTATAGTTCTGAAACACCTGAAGGTAAAAATGTGTGGTTTGGTGTACGTGAATTTGCTATGGGTGCTGCTGTAAATGGTATGGCTGCACATGGAGGTTTACATCCATATGGTGCAACATTCTTCGTATTTAGTGATTATTTAAAACCAGCGTTACGTTTATCATCAATTATGGGATTAAATGCAACGTTCATCTTCACACATGATTCAATTGCAGTAGGTGAAGATGGTCCTACTCATGAACCAATTGAGCAATTAGCTGGATTAAGAGCCATTCCAAATATGAATGTTATCCGTCCTGCTGATGGTAATGAAACAAGAGTAGCATGGGAAGTTGCCTTAGAATCTGAATCTACACCTACTTCATTAGTATTGACACGTCAAAACTTACCGGTATTAGATGTACCAGAAGATGTAGTTGAAGAAGGCGTTCGAAAAGGTGCCTATACAGTTTATGGCTCTGAAGAGACACCAGAATTCCTATTATTAGCTTCAGGTTCAGAAGTTAGTCTTGCAGTTGAAGCTGCTAAAGATCTTGAAAAACAAGGTAAATCAGTACGTGTTGTTTCAATGCCTAACTGGAATGCATTTGAACAACAATCTGAAGAATATAAAGAATCAGTTATTCCATCAAGCGTAACAAAACGTGTTGCGATTGAAATGGCTTCACCGCTTGGATGGCATAAATATGTAGGTACTGCAGGTAAAGTTATTGCCATTGACGGCTTTGGCGCAAGTGCACCTGGCGATTTAGTAGTTGAAAAATATGGATTTACTAAAGAAAATATCTTAAACCAAGTTATGAGCTTATAAGAATAATTTATAAAGCGAGTATGTTTAGAAGTCTAGGATGCATAATCTTAGGCTTCTTTTAAAGTGTTGAAATTTAGAGTATAGCACTTAAACTACATCATAAGTGATAAGTTATGAAAGTATACTATTTCAGATTAATCTTTAAAAGCTCTGTTATAACAGCATGATTTTTGATATTATTTTTAGTATCGATATTAAAATACTTGAATAAACTAGTTCTTGAAATAATGTGATGAATTTAGTAAAATTCAGTAGGATAAAGAAAGCGGGTGAAACAATGGCAACTTGGTTAGCAATTATTTTTATAGTAGCTGCATTAATTTTAGGTTTAATTGGAGGTTTCCTTTTAGCTAGAAAATATATGATGGACTACTTGAAGAAAAACCCACCAATCAACGAAGAAATGCTTCGTATGATGATGATGCAAATGGGTCAAAAACCTTCTCAGAAGAAAATTAATCAAATGATGACGATGATGAATAAAAATATGGATCAAAATATGAAGAGTGCGAAAAAGTAAATTCGCAATTGATAGAGGCTATTTTCCAGATATGGAAATGGCCTCTTTTTATAATCGAATTAATAAAAACAAATATGTTTATTAAAATTAAAGTTAACAAAATGACGAATAGACTGAGAAATGCTATAATTCATTTTGTATGATTTACAGAGAGTTTATTTAACGAGAAGGTGTCTGCGTGCTCTATTTAATATTTTCAATCATTGTAGCTTTATTTATGGGAACTATAGTTATAGTTATTCGTATGAAAGCTCAAAATTATCCGGTAAATGAGAAAAAAATAGTTTTGCCACCGTTTTTTATGGCGACCGGTGCATTGATGTACGTCGTTCCATATTTTAGGCTAACAGGATCGGAAATGCTAGAAGCCTTTATAATTGGTTTGCTTTTTTCTACAGTTCTAATTTGGACTTCTCGATTTGAAGTCAAAGGTACAGAAATTTATATGAAACGATCTAAAGCATTTCCAGTTATTTTGATTTCATTACTTATCATTCGTACTGTGATGAAAATATTCATTAGTAATGAAATAGATCCTGGAGAATTAGGCGGCATGTTCTTTTTATTAGCATTCTGTATGATTGTTCCTTGGAGAGCAGCAATGCTATATAAATACAAAAAACTAAAGAAAACATTAATCAATTAATTACTTTTAAAACCACTTGTGATCGACTTCTAAATCAGTCGATGAGTGGTTTTAATTTTACTTGAAAAGGTGAAATGATTATATTAAAATAAAAGCGAACAAATGTTCTATATGGAGGCAGTAATGAAAATTATACATACAGCAGACTGGCACTTAGGGAAAATATTAAATGGCAAACAGCTTTTAGAAGATCAAGCGTATATTTTAGATATGTTCGTAGAAAAAATGAAAGAAGAAGAACCCGATATCATTGTGATAGCTGGAGATTTATATGACACAACATATCCAAGTAAAGATGCAATCATGTTATTAGAACAAGCGATTGGAAAGTTAAATTTAGAACTGCGTATACCAATAATTATGATTAGTGGAAATCACGATGGTAAAGAGAGGTTAAACTATGGGGCGAGTTGGTTTGAACATAATCAGTTATTTATAAGAACAGATTTTACATCGATTAATTCACCAATAGAGATAAATGGGGTTAATTTTTATACACTCCCTTATGCTACTGTGAGCGAAATGAAACACTATTTTGAAGATGACACCATTGAAACGCATCAACAGGGAATTACGCGCTGTATTGAAACAATAGCACCGGCAATTGATGAAGATGCCGTCAATATTTTAATTAGTCATCTGACTGTTCAAGGTGGAAAGACATCTGATTCTGAAAGACCATTAACTATTGGAACGGTTGAGTCAGTTCAGAAAGGTGTTTTTGATATATTTGATTATGTCATGCTAGGTCACTTGCATCATCCATTTAGTATAGAAGACGACAAAATTAAATATAGTGGCTCCTTATTGCAGTATTCATTTTCGGAAGCGGGTCAAGCTAAAGGGTATAGACGTGTAACAATTAACGATGGCATTATTAACGATTTATTTATTCCTCTTAAGCCGCTTAGACAATTGGAAATTATCTCAGGCGAATATAATGATGTTATTAATGAAAAAGTTCATGTGAAAAATAAAGATAATTATTTACATTTTAAACTTAAAAATATGTTTCATATTACTGATCCAATGATGAGTTTAAAACAAATTTATCCTAATACTTTAGCGCTGACGAATGAAACTTTTAATTACAATGAAGAAAATAATGCTATAGAAATAAGTGAAAAAGATGACATGTCAATCATCGAAATGTTTTATAAACATATAACTGATAAAGAATTATCGGATATCCAATCTAAAAAGATAAAAAACATTTTAGAAAACGAATTGAGAAAGGAGGATTAATGAATGAAACCATTACATTTAAAGTTGAATAATTTCGGCCCCTTTTTAAAAGAAGAAATTGATTTTTCTAAAATTGATAATAATGAATTGTTTTTAATAAGTGGTAAGACTGGATCGGGCAAAACAATGATTTTTGATGCAATGACTTATGCCTTGTTTGGTAAAGCATCAACTGAACAAAGAGAAGAAAATGATTTGAGAAGTCATTTCGCTGATGGCAAACAGCCGATGTCAGTAACGTTTGAATTTCAATTAAATCATCGAATTTATAAAGTGCATAGACAAGGCCCTTATATCAAAGAAGGTAATACAACAAAAACGAACGCTAAATTTGATGTATTTGAGATGGTGGATGGCAAGTATGAAATTAGAGAAAGTAAAGTAATTTCAGGTACCCAATTCATTATTGAATTATTAGGAGTAAATGCAGATCAATTCCGACAATTGTTTATTTTGCCTCAAGGTGAATTCAAACGCTTTTTAATATCAAACAGTCGTGAAAAGCAAGGGATATTAAGAACACTGTTTGACAGTGAAAAATTTGAAGCTATACGAGAAATATTAAAAGAAGAAGTAAAAAAAGAAAAAGCTCAAATCGAGAATAGATATCAACAAATTGACCTTTTATGGCAAGAAATTGAATCATTTGATGATGACAAAATAAAAGGCTTATTAGAGGTTGCCACTCAACAGATAGACAAAGTGATTGAAAATATACCACTTTTACAAGCTAGGTCGAAAGAAATACTAGCATTTGTAAATGAAAGTAAAGAAACTGCTATTAAAGAATATGAAATAATAGAAAAGAAAACACTAGAAAATAATATATTAAAAGATAATATTAATCAACTCAACAAAAATAAAATTGATTTCGTTCAATTGAAAGAGCAACAACCTGAAATAGAGGGAATTGAAGCTAAGTTAAAGTTGTTACAAGATATTACAAACCTATTGAATTATATTGAAAATAGAGAAAAAATTGAAACTAAAATTGCTAATAGCAAAAAAGATATTTCTGAAACCAATAATAAAATATTGAATCTTGATTGTGATAAGCGAAACATAGACAAAGAGAAAAAAATGTTAGAAGAAAACGGAGATTTAATTGAAAGTAAAATCTCTTTTATTGATAAAACTAGAGTATTATTTAACGATATTAATAAGTATCAACAAAGTTATCTCAATATTGAACGCTTGAGAACTGAGAGTGAACAATTAGCTGATGAATTAAATAATCTAATTGAAGGTTTAGAAAAGGTCGAAGATTCAATAGGTAATAACGAAAGTGATTACGAGAAAATTATCGAACTAAATAATGCGATAACTAACATAAATAATGAAATTAATGTAATTAAAGAAAATGAAAAAGCTAAAGCTGAATTAGATAAACTATTAGGTAGTAAGCAAGAGTTAGAGAATCAAATTAATGAAGAAACATCTACATTGAAGAATCTCGAAATAAAATTAGATCGCTACGATAAATCAAAATTGGACTTAAATGATAAAGAAAGCTTTATAAGTGAAATTAAATCTGCTGTAAAGATTGGAGATCAATGTCCGATATGTGGTAATGAAATTCAGGATTTAGGGCATCATATTGATTTTGACAGTATTGCTAAACGTCAAAATGAAATTAAAGAAATTGAAGCAAATATCCACACTATGAAATCGAATATTGCTGTACATAATTCTGAAGTTAAATTTGTTAATGAAAAAATATCGAATATTAATATTAAAACGCAAAGTGATCTCTCACTCGAAGTATTGAATAAGCGTCTGCTAGAAAATGAAAATGCATTGAATAATCAAAGAGAGCTTAATAAATTTATAGAACAAATGAAAGAAGAAAAAGATAATTTAACGTTGCAAATTCATAATAAGCAATTGCGTCTAAATAAAAATGAATCTGAGTTGAAATTATGTCGAGATCTCATCACTGAATTTGAAACACTCTCGAAATATAATAATATCACTAATTTTGAGGTGGATTATAAGAAGTATGTACAAGATGTGAATCAACATCAAGAACTCTTAAACCAGATTGAAGATAAGTTAATACAATTATCTCAAAGAAAGTTAATTGAGCAAAATAATCTAAATCACTATGAAAACCAACTAGAAACTTACAATAATGACTTAGAATTGAATGAACAATCTATTGAAATGGAAATGTCGAGGCTGAATTTAACTGACGACAATGATATAAATGAAATAATAGCCTGGAGGGGCGAGCAAGAGGAATTAGAGCAGAAAAGGGATACTTATAAAAAACGTTATCATGAATTTGAAATGGAAATAGCTAGGTTAGAATCATTAACCAAAGATAAAGAGTTATTGGACTCTGATAAATTAAAAGATGACTATGAACTAAAAAAAGGAAAGATGAATACACTGATAGATGAATACTCTGCTGTTCATTATCAATGTCAAAATAATATTAATAAAACACAATCTATAGTTTCGCATATTAATTACTTAAATCAAGAATTAAAGGATCAACAAGAAATATTTCAATTGGCTGAGATTGTCAGTGGTAAGAATAACAAAAATCTTACATTGGAAAACTTCGTCTTAATTTACTATTTAGATCAAATTATTGCTCAAGCAAATCTGAGATTAGCAACAATGTCAGATAATCGATACCAACTAATTAGGCGAGAAGCGGTTTCTCATGGTCTTAGTGGCCTAGAAATTGATGTATTTGATTTGCATTCAAATAAGTCTAGACATATTAGCTCGTTATCAGGTGGAGAAACTTTCCAATCGTCGCTTGCATTAGCTTTAGGGTTAAGCGAAATTGTACAGCAGCAATCAGGAGGTATTTCACTAGAATCAATATTTATTGATGAAGGATTCGGTACATTAGATCAAGAAACGCTTGAAACAGCGTTAGACACTTTATTAAATCTTAAATCAACTGGTAGAATGGTTGGGATTATTTCACATGTGAGCGAATTGAAAAATAGAATACCTTTAGTTTTAGAAGTGAAATCAGATCAATATCAGAGTTCAACAAGATTCAAAAGAAATTAAAACATAAAAAATAGAGATGGTACTTTGGAATGTATAGAACAACCTTAGCCCATCTCTTTTTATTTAAAAATTATTTTTTCTCACGTAATAAATCTCTGATTTCAGTTAATAACACAACATTTTCTTCCACAACTGCTTCTTCTTCGGCTTCTTCTTTCTTCATTAATGTATTTGCAATCTTAACAAAGATGAATAAAGCAAACGCGATGATAATAAAGTCGATAACAGATTGGATAAATAAACCGTATTTAATACCCCAGAATGACCATTCTTTAGCAAAATCAACTGATCCGAAAATTTTACCAATTAATGGCATAATGATATTTTCTACTAATGAAGATATAATCTTGTTGAAAGCTGCACCCATCACAACAGCAATTGCTAAATCTAAGACGTTACCTTTTAAGGCGAACTCTTTGAATTCTTTTAACATTACACTCAACCTCTCTTTTTTAAATGTAACCTCAATTATACAACAAATAAAAAAATTAGAAAATAGATTATTCAAGAAAATTTGATTATCGCAAAGACCTTTGTTATCCTATAAAGGTGCGTGAGTTATTGAATAAAATGTTTAGATAATATTTTTATTCTACTACATAAAATTAAATATAGAATTGAAGGGAGTAATTAATTATGAATTCTTCTTCACCAGAGAATCCAAATGGAAAGAAGTATTCACCAGTCTTCATCTATAGTGCAATTGTTGTTGCTATAGTCGTATTACTTGGTGCATTTTTACCTGAACAATTCAACTATGTTACCAATAATATTAAAATGTGGATTACAGAAAAGCTAGGTTGGTATTATCTTATTCTTACTACGATTATCGTGTTCTTCTGTATATTCCTTATTTTTAGTCCTATTGGAAAACTTAAACTAGGTAAACCAAATGACAAACCTGAGTTTAATACAATTTCATGGTTTGCTATGTTGTTTAGTGCTGGTATGGGGATAGGTTTGGTGTTTTATGGTGCAGCTGAACCGATGGCGCACTTTGCTACGCCACCTACAGCAGATCCCAAAACTACTGAAGCTTATACTGAAGCTCTACGTTCAACATTTTTCCATTGGGGATTCCATGCTTGGGCTGTTTATGGTGTTGTTGCGTTAGCGTTGGCATATTCGCAATTCCGTAAAGGTGAACCAGGTTTATTATCTAGAACTTTACGTCCTCTTTTAGGTGATAAAGTAGAAGGTCCTATTGGGATTTTTATTGACGTTTTATCTGTATTTGCGACAATCGTTGGGGTAGCCGTTTCGTTAGGTATGGGTGCTCTACAAATTAATGGTGGTTTACATTACTTGTTCAATGTTCCAAACAATACGTTTGTACAAGCGATTATCATCATTGTTGTTACTATCTTATTTATAGCAAGTGCATGGTCTGGATTAAGTAAAGGTATTCAATACTTAAGTAACTTGAACATTGGTTTAGGTACTATTTTAATGGTAGCTGCTTTAATTGTTGGACCAACTGTTCTTATTTTAAATATGTTAACTAGCTCTACGGGTAGTTTACTAAACACATTCTTGTTTAATAGTTTTGATACAGCAGCTTTAAATCCTCAAAAACGTGAATGGATGTCTTCATGGACACTTTATTACTGGGGTTGGTGGTTAAGTTGGAGCCCATTCGTTGGAGTGTTTATTGCACGAGTTTCAAAAGGACGTTCAATTAGAGAGTTCATTTCTGGTGTCTTGCTAGTTCCAGCAATTGTTAGTTTTGTTTGGTTTAGTGTCTTTGGTGTATTAGGCATCGAGACAGGTAAGAAACACAAAGAAATTTTTGATATGACTCCTGAAACACAGCTATTTGGAGTGTTTAATCATGTGCCATTTGGCATTGTTTTATCGTTGATTGCATTATTATTAATTGCATCATTCTTTATTACATCTGCTGACTCAGCAACATTTGTATTAGGAATGCAAACAACATTTGGTTCATTAAATCCATCTAGTATGGTAAAAGTTGTTTGGGGAATTTCACAGGCCTTAATAGCATTTGTACTTTTATTAGCTGGTGGCGGTAATGGCGCTGAAGCTTTAAATGCGATTCAAAGTGCTGCAATTATAAGTGCATTCCCATTCTCCTTTGTCGTCATACTCATGATGGTAAGTTTCTACAAGGATGCGAACCAAGAACGTAAATTCCTAGGTTTAACATTGACTCCGAATAAACATCGCTTACAAGAATATATCAAGAGTCAACAAGAAGATTATGAATCTGACATTCTTGAAAAGCGTCAGTCACGTAGAAATATAGAGAAAAAAGATAACTAATAAAGTTTAGTTAAGTATTTTAATAACAAGTAGTATGTCATTCTAGTAGCTAGAACAGATATACTACTTGTTTGTTTTTGTGGAAAATTGAGAATATTCAAAAGGATAAGAACGAGAATTTCGTTATTAAACTACGAATTCTCGATTTTTTTATATTTTAAGATAGGTTTATTTCTCGCAACTTAATAGAAAGGGGTTTGACAAAGCTAAAGTGAAGTTTGACGGTATAAACGCAAATTAACTATACTTTTATAAAAAATTAACTCAGGCTGGGACATAAATCAATATTCTATGCTCTACGAAGTTATATTGGCAGTAGTTGACTGAACGAAAATGCGCTTGTAACAAGCTTTTTTCAATTCTAGTCAGGGGCCCCAACACAGAGAATTTCGAAAAGAAATTCTACAGGCAATGCGAGTTGGGGTGAGGGCCCCAACACAGAAGCTGACGAAAAGTCAGCTTACAATAATGTGCAAGTTGGGGTGGGACGACGAAATAAATTTTGCGAAAATATCATTTCTGTCCCACTCCCATCAAAAGAATGACATTGAAAAGAAATATTAAAGTTTGGCGCCACAATTTTCTTTCTGCTCAATGAAATAATACGTTTGAAAATTGAATTGAATCATTCACGAAATTGATAATTATTCTCAATTAATAAAAAATACTTATTACACCTTACCTGTATGATAAGTTTTGCTTATATACTCTGATTAAAAAGTCAAAACCTAAATTAAGCGTTTTCTAAGCATGATGAGTTGTTTATCAATAAATATAATAATACAATTTAATCAAGGCATATAAATATAAAAATGTATCAAGGGGGATCATTAAATGGCTGCAAATTTTAAAGAGCAATCAAAAAAACATTTTGACTTGAATGGCCAAAGTTATACTTACTATGATTTAAAAGCTGTAGAAGAGCAAGGTATTACTAAAGTTTCCAATTTACCTTATTCAATTCGTGTTTTGTTAGAATCTTTACTTCGTCAAGAAGATGATTTTGTAATTACAGACGATCATATTAAAGCTTTAAGTCAGTTTGGAAAAGATGGAAATGAAGGCGAGGTACCATTTAAACCTTCTCGTGTTATTTTACAAGATTTCACAGGTGTACCAGCCGTAGTTGATTTAGCTTCTTTACGTAAAGCAATGGATGACGTTGGGGGAGATATTACTAAAATTAATCCAGAAGTACCGGTGGATTTAGTTATTGACCACTCAGTTCAAGTGGATAGCTATGCAAATCCAGAAGCTCTTGAACGTAATATGAAATTAGAATTTGAACGTAACTATGAACGTTATCAGTTTTTAAATTGGGCAACGAAAGCATTTGATAATTACAATGCAGTTCCTCCTGCAACTGGAATAGTTCACCAAGTTAACTTAGAATATTTAGCAAGTGTTGTACATGTTCGTGATGTAGATGGTGAAAAAACTGCATTTCCAGATACATTAGTTGGTACTGATTCACATACAACAATGATAAATGGTATTGGCGTACTAGGATGGGGTGTTGGTGGTATTGAAGCTGAAGCTGGAATGCTTGGACAACCTTCTTATTTCCCAATTCCAGAGGTTATTGGTGTACGACTAGTAAATTCATTACCACAAGGCGCAACAGCAACTGATTTAGCGTTAAGAGTAACTCAAGAGCTACGTAAAAAAGGTGTTGTTGGTAAATTTGTGGAGTTCTTTGGTCCAGGTGTACAACATTTACCACTAGCAGACCGTGCTACAATTGCAAACATGGCACCAGAGTATGGAGCAACTTGCGGATTCTTCCCAGTTGATGATGAATCTCTTAAATATATGAAGTTAACTGGTAGATCAGACGAACATATCGCGCTAGTAAAAGAATATTTGAAACAAAACCATATGTTCTTTGATGTTGAGAAAGAAGATCCTAATTATACAGATGTTATCGAATTGGATTTATCAACAGTTGAAGCATCGCTTTCAGGACCAAAACGTCCTCAAGATTTAATTTTCTTAAGTGATATGAAATCATCATTTGAAAATTCTGTAACAGCTCCAGCAGGCAACCAAGGACACGGTTTAGATAAAAGTGAATTTGATAAGAAAGCTGAAATTAACTTTAAAGATGGATCAAAAGCTACAATGAAAACAGGTGATATTGCAATAGCAGCAATTACATCATGTACAAATACATCTAACCCTTATGTAATGTTAGGTGCAGGTTTAGTTGCTAAAAAAGCAGTTGAAAAAGGCTTGAAAGTTCCTGAATACGTTAAAACTTCTCTAGCACCAGGATCAAAAGTTGTTACCGGATATTTAAGAGATGCTGGCTTACAACCTTATTTAGATGATTTAGGCTTCAACTTGGTTGGTTATGGATGTACAACTTGTATCGGTAATTCAGGTCCTTTATTACCAGAAATTGAAAAAGCGATTGCTGATGAGGACCTATTAGTGACATCTGTATTATCTGGTAACCGTAACTTTGAAGGTCGTATCCATCCTCTTGTTAAAGCCAATTACCTAGCTTCACCACAATTAGTTGTTGCTTATGCATTAGCTGGAACGGTTGATATTGATTTACAAAATGAACCTATTGGTAAAGGTAATGACGGTGAAGATGTATATTTGAAAGATATTTGGCCATCAATTAAAGAAGTTTCAGATACCGTTGATAGTATTGTAACGCCTGAATTATTTATTGAAGAATATAATAACGTTTACAATAACAACGAATTATGGAATGAGATTGATGTAACTGATCAACCTCTATATGACTTTGATCCTAATTCAACATACATTCAAAATCCATCGTTCTTCCAAGGATTATCCAAAGAACCGGGTACGATTGTTCCATTAAATGGTTTACGTGTTATGGGTAAATTCGGTGATTCTGTGACAACTGACCACATCTCTCCAGCAGGTGCAATTGGTAAAGATACGCCAGCTGGTAAATATTTACAAGATCACCAAGTGCCTATTCGTGAATTTAATTCATATGGTTCAAGACGTGGTAATCACGAAGTAATGGTTCGAGGTACGTTTGCTAATATACGTATTAAAAACCAATTAGCGCCAGGTACTGAAGGTGGTTTTACAACTTATTGGCCAACAAATGAAGTAATGCCTATCTTTGATGCTGCAATGAAATATAAAGAAGATGGTACAGGTTTAGTTGTATTAGCTGGTAACGATTATGGTATGGGTTCATCTCGTGACTGGGCAGCAAAAGGTACAAACTTATTAGGTGTTAAAACAGTTATTGCACAAAGTTATGAACGTATCCATCGTTCAAATTTAGTTATGATGGGTGTATTACCATTAGAGTTTAAAAAAGGTGAATCAGCTGATTCTCTTGGTCTAGATGGTACAGAAGAAATTTCTGTTAATATTGATGAAAATGTTCAACCACATGACTACGTCAAAGTTACTGCTAAGAAGCAAGATGGTGATTTGGTAGAATTTGACGCTATGGTTCGTTTTGACTCACTTGTTGAAATGGATTACTATCGTCACGGTGGAATTTTACAAATGGTTTTAAGAAATAAATTAGCGCAATAAAAAATAGATATCACAGTAAAATTTTAATCGGTATTTGAGGCACTTTGATAGTGCTCAAAAATACTTCTATAAACTTTATGATATAATAGGTCGGTTCAAAACCTTTGTGTTCTTGGCCGGCCTCTTCTTGTATTTTATGTTAGAATGAGATATAAAGTTAAACTGAAAGAAGGCTTAAAATGATATATAGTATTACAGAAATAGAAGCGCGTTATGCTGAAACTGATAAGATGGGTGTAATTTATCACGGGAATTATGCAACTTGGTTTGAAGTTGCGCGGTTGGATTATATATCGAAGTTAGGTTTTAGTTATGCTGATATGGAAAAACAAGGAATCATTTCACCTGTGACTGACCTCAATGTCAATTATAAAAAGTCTATTTTTTATCCAGAAAAAGTTAAAGTTAAAACTTGGGTTGAAAAATATTCGAGATTACGTTCAGTGTATAAATATGAGATTTTTAATGAAAAAGGTGAACTTGCAACTACAGGTTCCACAGAATTGATTTGCATTAAAGAAGATACTTTTAAGCCTATACGGTTGGATCGTTATTTCCCAGATTGGCATGAAGCCTATAGTAAAGTGCAAACGCTCAATAATGAAGGGAAAACAGTAGAGATAATGGATGGTATTGATTCTTTATAAGTTACTGTAAATGTTTGGAGAGGCAATATTAACAATTAATCTATAAAAAATAGCCAATACGTTAACATTAATGTAATTAGCGTGAAGATAAGCTAATATATAGCAAAAACGAACTTGTTCATACAACATCAGATGTGCTAAACCAAAGTACAACTTCCGAGGTTCAGTACACATCAGAATGTGTAAACAAGTTCGTTTTATTTTAGTTATTTTGTGGAATAAGAAATTTCATCTTCGTGATCAACTACATTTACAATAATGTGGTCATCTTCAAAGTACCACAAATCTTTTTCCGCTACGACAACATTTAAATCGTCATATTGTTGTTCATAGCCAATATCAACGTCTTCCTTTGGTTCGACTGTAAAAGCAGGACTAAATCCTTGCTTGAGTTGGAATTCGCCACCATATCTTACAAAAAACACGAGCACTTTATTATTTTCAGGCAACTCAAGTTCATTTTTAAACCAAGTTACTGCTGCATCAGTAAGTTCTATTTGCATAACAATGACCTCCTATATTTATTACAGAATGGGAGTGGGCCAACTTGTATTATTTGTGGAATTTCTTATCGAAATTCTCTGTGTTGGAGCCCACCCCAACCTGCTCATTATTGTAAGCTGAATTTCCATAAGCTTCTATGTTGGGACCCCCCGACCAGAATTGAAAAAACCTAGTTATAAGCGCATTTCGTTCGGTTAACTACAGCTAATATAACATTGTGGAGCCTATGACATTGATTTATGTCTCGGTATCAAATGTTCTTGTAAAAAAACTAAGTATAGTTGAATTTTAAGTTAAAAAAATTGTTTTTGCAAAAATAAAATAATCCATCAACTGCAAAAAAATATGCAATGATGGACTAATGTCAAAAAATTGTTACATCCATTTTATTTTAGGTTCTTCGCCTCTAAAAATCCTTGCGATATTAGAGCGATGTCTAATTATCAATATGATTGAAACTAAGAAACTAACGACTAATAAAATATAGTCTTGAATGATAAGCGAGCCAATCACACAGCAAATTGCTGCAACGATACTTGCTAAAGAAACATATTTAAAAATCTTCAATACAATAAAGAAGATAATTGCAAGTATTAGTAAAAGTATCGGATTGACTCCCAAGACGACACCTGCACTAGTTGCAACAGCTTTGCCACCTTGGAATTTTAAATAAACAGGATAAACGTGTCCAAGTATAGCGAATAAGCCAACAATTAAACCATTTGTAAAAAAAGTACTAATAGGGCCATCTGCGTGAACTGGTAACCATAAAGGGAAGAAAACAGTTATGAACCCTTTGAAAATATCTAGAAATGTTACCAAGAATCCTGCAGGACGACCTAATACTCTAAAGCTATTAGTAGCGCCAGTATTACCACTACCAAATTGTCTAATATCTTTTTTGAAAAATAATTTTCCAATTACGAATCCACTTGGGAAAGCGCCGATAAGATAACTTAGTAGTAACATGACGATTATCATCATAAATATTACACATCCTTTAATATCTTAGGACTATTTTATCATATTCGTTTAAATTACGGCTAAAAATTTTAAAAACGGGGATTAATATATGGAATTAAGCTATGAAAGTTAATTGATACTTGCATTTTACGCTGATTTATATAAGAATAACTATTGTATAGTTTTAAAAACGAACGTACGTTTGCAGGAGGCGAAATCATTGGCAATGAATAAACAAAATAATTATTCAGATGATTCAATACAGGTTTTAGAGGGGTTAGAAGCAGTTCGTAAAAGACCTGGTATGTATATTGGATCAACTGATAAACGGGGATTACATCATCTAGTATATGAAATTGTCGATAACTCCGTCGATGAAGTATTGAATGGTTACGGTAACGAAATAGATGTAACAATTAATAAAGATGGTAGTATTTCTATAGAAGATAATGGACGTGGTATGCCAACAGGTATACATAAATCAGGTAAACCGACAGTCGAAGTTATCTTTACTGTTTTACATGCAGGAGGTAAATTTGGACAAGGCGGCTATAAAACTTCAGGTGGTCTTCACGGTGTTGGTGCTTCAGTTGTAAATGCATTGAGTGAATGGCTTGAAGTTGAAATCCATCGAGATGGTAATATATATCATCAAAGTTTTAAAAACGGTGGTTCGCCATCTTCTGGTTTAGTGAAAAAAGGTAAAACTAAGAAAACAGGTACCAAAGTAACATTTAAACCTGATGACACAATTTTTAAAGCATCTACATCATTTAATTTTGATGTTTTAAGTGAACGACTACAAGAGTCTGCGTTCTTATTGAAAAATTTAAAAATAACGCTTAATGATTTACGCAGTGGTAAAGAGCGTCAAGAGCATTACCATTATGAAGAAGGAATCAAAGAGTTTGTTAGTTATGTCAATGAAGGAAAAGAAGTTTTGCATGACGTGGCTACATTTTCAGGTGAAGCAAATGGTATAGAGGTAGACGTAGCTTTCCAATATAATGATCAATATTCAGAAAGTATTTTAAGTTTTGTAAATAATGTACGTACTAAAGATGGTGGTACACATGAAGTTGGTTTTAAAACAGCAATGACACGTGTATTTAATGATTATGCACGTCGTATTAATGAACTTAAAACAAAAGATAAAAACTTAGATGGTAATGATATTCGTGAAGGTTTAACAGCTGTTGTGTCTGTACGTATTCCAGAAGAATTATTACAATTTGAAGGACAAACGAAATCTAAATTGGGTACTTCTGAAGCTAGAAGTGCTGTTGATTCAGTTGTTGCAGACAAATTGCCATTCTATTTAGAAGAAAAAGGACAATTGTCTAAATCACTTGTGAAAAAAGCGATTAAAGCACAACAAGCAAGGGAAGCTGCACGTAAAGCTCGTGAAGATGCTCGTTCAGGTAAGAAAAACAAGCGTAAAGACACTTTGCTATCTGGTAAATTAACACCTGCACAAAGTAAAAACACTGAAAAAAATGAATTGTATTTAGTCGAAGGTGATTCTGCGGGAGGTTCAGCAAAACTTGGACGAGACCGCAAATTCCAAGCGATATTACCATTACGTGGTAAGGTAATTAATACAGAGAAAGCACGTCTAGAAGATATTTTTAAAAATGAAGAAATTAATACAATTATCCACACAATCGGGGCAGGCGTTGGTACTGACTTTAAAATTGAAGATAGTAATTATAATCGTGTAATTATTATGACTGATGCTGATACTGATGGTGCGCATATTCAAGTGCTATTGTTAACATTCTTCTTCAAATATATGAAACCGCTTGTTCAAGCAGGTCGTGTATTTATTGCTTTACCTCCACTTTATAAATTGGAAAAAGGTAAAGGCAAAACAAAGCGAGTTGAATACGCTTGGACAGACGAAGAGCTTAATAAATTGCAAAAAGAACTTGGTAAAGGCTTCACGTTACAACGTTACAAAGGTTTGGGTGAAATGAACCCTGAACAATTATGGGAAACGACGATGAACCCAGAAACACGAACTTTAATTCGTGTACAAGTTGAAGATGAAGTGCGTTCATCTAAACGTGTAACAACATTAATGGGTGACAAAGTACAACCTAGACGTGAATGGATTGAAAAGCACGTTGAGTTTGGTATGCAAGAGGACCAAAGTATTTTAGATAATTCTGAAGTACAAGTGCTTGAAAATGATCAATTTGATGAGGAGGAAATCTAGTGAGTGAAATAATTCAAGATTTATCACTTGAAGATGTTTTAGGTGATCGCTTTGGAAGATATAGTAAATATATTATTCAAGAGCGTGCATTGCCAGATGTTCGTGATGGTTTAAAACCAGTACAACGTCGTATTTTATATGCAATGTATTCAAGTGGTAATACACACGATAAAAATTTCCGTAAAAGTGCGAAAACAGTCGGTGATGTTATTGGTCAATATCATCCACATGGAGACTCCTCAGTGTACGAAGCAATGGTCCGTTTAAGTCAAGACTGGAAGTTACGACATGTCTTAATAGAAATGCATGGTAATAATGGTAGTATCGATAATGATCCGCCAGCGGCAATGCGTTACACTGAAGCTAAGTTAAGCTTACTAGCTGAAGAGTTATTACGTGATATTAATAAAGAGACAGTTTCTTTCATTCCAAACTATGATGATACGACACTCGAACCAATGGTATTGCCATCAAGATTTCCTAACTTACTAGTGAATGGTTCTACAGGTATATCTGCAGGTTACGCGACAGATATACCACCACATAATTTAGCTGAAGTGATTCAAGCAACACTTAAATATATTGATAATCCGGATATTACAGTCAATCAATTAATGAAATATATTAAAGGTCCTGATTTTCCAACTGGTGGTATTATTCAAGGTATTGATGGTATTAAAAAAGCTTATGAATCAGGTAAAGGTAGAATTATAGTTCGTTCTAAAGTTGAAGAAGAAACTTTACGCAATGGACGTAAACAGTTAATTATTACTGAAATTCCATATGAAGTGAACAAAAGTAGCTTAGTAAAACGTATCGATGAATTACGTGCTGACAAAAAAGTCGATGGTATCGTTGAAGTACGTGATGAAACTGATAGAACTGGTTTACGAATAGCAATTGAATTGAAAAAAGATGTGAACAGTGAATCAATCAAAAATTATCTTTATAAAAACTCTGATTTACAGATTTCATATAATTTCAACATGGTCGCTATTAGTGATGGTCGTCCAAAATTGATGGGTATTCGTCAAATTATAGATAGTTATTTGAATCATCAAATTGAGGTTGTTGCAAATAGAACGAAGTTTGAATTAGATAATGCAGAAAAACGTATGCATATCGTTGAAGGTTTGATTAAAGCGTTGTCAATTTTAGATAAAGTAATCGAATTGATTCGTAGCTCTAAAAACAAGCGTGACGCTAAAGAAAACCTTATCGAAGTATACGAGTTCACAGAAGAACAGGCTGAAGCAATTGTAATGTTACAGTTATATCGTTTAACAAACACTGACATAGTTGCGCTTGAAGGTGAACATAAAGAACTTGAAGCATTAATCAAACAATTACGTCATATTCTTGATAACCATGATGCATTATTGAATGTCATAAAAGAAGAATTGAATGAAATTAAAAAGAAATTCAAATCTGAACGACTGTCTTTAATTGAAGCAGAAATTGAAGAAATTAAAATTGACAAAGAAGTTATGGTGCCTAGTGAAGAAGTTATTTTAAGTATGACACGTCATGGATATATTAAACGTACTTCTATTCGTAGCTTTAATGCTAGCGGTGTTGAAGATATTGGTTTAAAAGATGGTGACAGTTTACTTAAACATCAAGAAGTAAATACGCAAGATACCGTACTAGTATTTACAAATAAAGGTCGTTATCTATTTATACCGGTTCATAAATTAGCAGATATTCGTTGGAAAGAATTGGGGCAACATGTATCACAAATAGTTCCTATCGAAGAAGATGAAGTGGTTATTAATGTCTTTAATGAAAAGGACTTTAATACAGATGCATTTTATGTTTTTGCGACTCAAAATGGTATGATTAAGAAAAGTACAGTGCCTCTATTTAAAACAACGCGTTTTAATAAACCTTTAATTGCTACTAAAGTTAAAGAAAATGATGATTTGATTAGTGTTATGCGCTTTGAAAAAGATCAATTAATTACCGTCATTACTAATAAAGGTATGTCATTAACGTATAATACAAGTGAACTATCAGATACCGGATTAAGGGCAGCTGGTGTTAAATCAATAAATCTTAAAGCTGAAGATTTCGTTGTTATGACAGAAGGTGTTTCTGAAAATGATACTATATTGATGGCCACACAACGCGGCTCGTTAAAACGTATTAGTTTTAAAATCTTACAAGTTGCTAAAAGAGCACAACGTGGAATAACTTTATTAAAAGAATTAAAGAAAAATCCACATCGTATTGTAGCTGCACATGTAGTGACAGGTGAACATAGTCAATATACATTATATTCAAAATCAAATGAAGAACATGGTTTAATTAATGATATTCATAAATCTGAACAATATACAAATGGCTCATTCATTGTAGATACAGATGATTTTGGTGAAGTAATAGACATGTATATTAGCTAAAAACTATATGCAATCACGAAATTAAATGATAAAATACAGTAATGTTAAATTTTGACTAAATTCAAGGGATTTATATTAAATGCTGACCAAGTACTTATCGTTAAATTAGCGATATACTTTGACCAAACTAATATAAATCTCTTGTATTGTATAAGAAATGATGATGTATCTCTATATTTACTGAAGTTTCAATTCGGTCTAATTTTATAGAAGGTACATGATTCATGTAGAGGATGCGAGGGGTTTATTTTGAAAGATTTCGATAGTTTAATACCTGGATGGTTTAAAGAATTTGTCCATGTTGGTACCGATTTAATATGGTCTCAATATTTAATTGGTCTATTATTGACAGCTGGATTCTTCTTTACGATTAGTTCTAAATTCGTTCAATTACGAATGTTACCTGAAATGTTTAGAGCTTTAGTAGAACGTCCAGAAACTTTAGAAGATGGTAAGAAGGGTATTTCGCCATTCCAAGCATTTGCGATTAGTGCTGGTTCGAGAGTTGGTACTGGTAATATTGCTGGTGTTGCGACTGCGATTGTTTTAGGCGGTCCAGGTGCAGTATTTTGGATGTGGGTTATTGCATTTATAGGTGCAGCGAGTGCATTTATAGAAGCGACTTTGGCTCAGGTTTATAAAGTACATGATAAAGATGGTGGATTCCGTGGTGGTCCAGCTTACTATATTACTAAAGGTTTAAATCAAAAATGGCTAGGTATCGTATTTGCGATTTTAATTACAATTACATTTGCATTTGTATTTAACACAGTGCAATCTAATACAATTGCGGAGTCGTTAAATACGCAATATAATATTAGTCCAGTAATCACAGGTATTATTTTAGCAATCGTAACAGCTATTATTATATTTGGTGGTGTACGTAGTATTGCTACGTTATCTTCGTTAATTGTACCGATTATGGCTATCATTTACATTGGTATGGTTTTAGTAATATTGCTATTTAATTTAGATCAAATTGTTCCTATGATAGGTACGATTATTAAAAGTGCATTTGGTATCGAACAAGTAACTGGTGGCGCTGTAGGTGCTGCGGTTCTTCAAGGTATCAAACGTGGTTTATTCTCTAACGAAGCTGGTATGGGTTCTGCGCCGAATGCAGCGGCAACTGCTGCCGTACCACACCCTGTTAAGCAAGGTTTAATCCAATCATTAGGTGTGTTCTTTGATACAATGTTGGTTTGTACAGCAACTGCAATCATGATTTTACTATATTCAGGATTGAAATTTGGTGATAACGCACCTCAAGGTGTTGCAGTTACTCAATCAGCACTTAATGAGCATTTAGGTTCTGCTGGAGGTATTTTCTTAACAATAGCAGTTACACTGTTTGCATTTTCATCTGTGGTAGGTAATTACTATTACGGTCAATCTAATATTGAATTTTTATCAACAAACCGTGTAATATTATTTATCTTTAGATGTCTTGTTGTAGTACTTGTCTTTGTCGGTGCAGTTGTAAAAACAGAAACAGTATGGAATACGGCAGACTTATTTATGGGCTTAATGGCAATTGTAAACATTATTTCCATTATAGGACTGTCCAATGTAGCTTTTGCATTGATGAAAGATTATCAAAAGCAGAAAAAAGAAGGCAAGAACCCTGTCTTTAAACCTGAAAACTTAGAAATTAACTTATTTGGAATTAGTGCTTGGGGCGCTAACAAATATAAGAACTCTGATAAATAAATATTTTTAATGTAACGATTCATTATATAAAAATCAAATAAACCCTGAGGTTTTCAAATTAAAGCGAAAATCTCAGGGTTTTAAATTTGTACTCAATAATCATCTGTATCATTACACTAGTTAATCTAAGATTTGATTATATATTAATATAGTAAGGTTGAGATTTATTTCCTCCATTGGTGTGCAAAGACTATACCATTGATAAGACATATTGTTGGATAGATGAATATAAATTTATTTTAGCTTTGCACAATTTAATAGTACGTTTTAGTTTGTATTGAGTATTAATTCAGATAATATATAAATAAATAGAATTATTTGTAAATATGGGAGTCAGATTTTTTTATTATAGTTATTCCACTTTGAGAGGCATCGAAATTAAATTAAGATATATCATATAGGATAGGCGTGTAATAGAACACAAGTATTTAAATTATTATACTTTCAAGTTAGACATTTCCGATATATAATCTTAATAATAGAAAAATAGGTGATGATAATGGGAGAATATATTGTTACTAAAACATTGAACAACAATGTCGTAGTATGTACTAATAATGATCAAGAAGTTATTTTAATCGGTAAAGGTATTGGTTTTAACAAAAAAGAGGGAATGGCGTTAAACGACCAAACTATTACAATAGAGAAAATTTATAAATTAGAAAGTGAGCAACAAAAAGCACATTATAAAAGTTTAGTTGAAATCGCTGATGATAATGTATTACAAGTAATTATTGATTCGTTGAATTTTATTTCTAATACTGCGATGAATGTTGATTCAAAACAACTTGTAGTTTCATTAACGGATCATATTATATTTGCTTATAAACGCTTAAAACAAAATCAAGTTATTAGCAATCCATTTGTTATGGAAACTATGCAGTTATATAGTGATGCATATCATATTGCTAAACAGGTGATTGATCAGTTAAATGCAGCATTAGATGTACATTTTCCTGAAGATGAGATAGGATTTATTGCATTACATATTGCATCTAATACAGAAGATTTATCTATGCATGAGATGACCTTGATCAATAATGTTATTAAAAAAGGTATAGATATCATTGAATCAGACCTTGTGACAACTGTTGATAAGGAATCATTACAATACCAACGTTTTATAAGGCACGTACAATTTTTAATTCGCCGATTAAGAAGAAAAGAATATATACATGCACAAGATGATTTTGTGTCTATGATTAAAAATCACTATCCGATTTGCTATAACACAGCATATAAAATTTTAACTATGATACAAAAACAATTTGATGTTAATATCAGTGAGTCTGAAATTATATATTTAACATTACACATTCATCATTTTGAAGAAAGGATTAATCAATCCTAAATTAAGTGTATTACACGGGCGTTTCGTTACTGTAAAGGGTATTTGTATGGTATCATTGATGTTAGTAATTTTACATAAGTGGACTGTTTTTATACAACATCTTATGAATATTTTAAGTGGTGGTGAATCTATAATTGAATGAAAATGAAAAGAATATAAGAAAGAATTTTTTAAAATTTACCGAATCACGGTATATGAAGTTTGTTGGTGGGAATGATTTAGTCTTCTCATTAATAGCGCTAGTATTGTTGGGTATTGTTATTTTTATTTTCGAAAAAGTATCATATGTTTTTGATCCTTTTATCATCGTTTTTAAGACGATAGCAGCACCTATCATCGTCTCTTTAATTCTATTCTATCTATTTAACCCAATCGTAAATATGATGGAACGTTATAGAATACCAAGAGTTGCAGGTATTTCTATTATTTATCTAGCTGTAGTAGGTGTTATTACGTTAATTGTTAATTTATTGATACCTATTATTGGTTCGCAAGTAGATAGTTTAGTTAAAAATTCACCGCAATATCTAGAAAAATTAATTAATTCTATTGATAAAATAGCAAATAATACGTTTTTCTCTTCGTATTATAGTCAAATTAATGATTGGTTAAATTCTTTACCTAAGAAAATACCATCTATGTTAAGTGAATTTACAGATGGCTTTGGGTCTAAAATTGCAACGTTTGCAGAAACGATTGCTAATATTGGCGTTGTGATTGTCACAACACCATTTGTACTATTCTTTATGCTTAAAGATGGACATCACTTCAAAGAATTTTCAACGAATATTATGCCACCGAAATTCCGAAAAGATTTTCATGATCTACTTGAAAAAATGAGTGTTCAAGTTGGTTCATACATTCAAGGACAAATTATCGTTTCATTCTGTATCGGTATACTGTTGTTTATCGGTTATTCGGTTATCGGGTTGAAATATAGCTTAGTATTAGCTAGTATTGCGGCAGTTACAAGTGTTGTACCATATTTAGGGCCTACTATAGCGATTTCTCCAGCTATTGTAATAGCTGCTATAACATCGCCGTGGATGCTCTTAAAATTAGCAGTAGTATGGACTTTAGTACAATTTGTTGAAGGGCACTTCATTTCACCAAATATCATGGGTAAAACACTTAAGATTCATCCACTTACAATCATTTTCATTTTACTGTGTGCAGGCAAATTGCTTGGTATTGTAGGCGTTATTTTAGGTATTCCGGGATATGCTATTTTAAAAGTATTAGTTACTCATTTATTCCAATTATTTAAACGTCGATACAATCGTTTCTATGGTAATGATGTAGGTGAATATGATATTAAAGAAAGTAATAAAATAGTTGAATAAGTAATAAAAAATACCAATGACTATATGTTTGTTGGTATTTTTTATGGTGCTTATAATGTTGGGCAGTTACATTTATGATTATCAGCACATGTTTAGCTTATAAATTTTTACGAAAGTTTAGCCGTTTATAAAGCACATGCATAATGAAACGAGTATTTGCCACTTGATTAGTACTTCATTATTATGTCGAAAATAAAAACAAGTGGTATTTTTAATATATTAAGAAGCACTCATAATCGGCTGTTAATTAATAATATTTTTCATAAGTATTGATTCATCATTTTCTTTATGTTAAATATGAATCAGTATAGATAACCATATTGTTCTGTTTGAGATAGAAATATTTTCTATTTACTTCTTAATACAGATGTCAATATGACAAAAGTGTTATATAAATCAAAGGTAAATGATATGCTATTTTTATGGTTTATATGATATATTTTGATTTATAACAGAAATAATTAGAATTGATGTGAAAAAATGAATCAGGAAGTTAAAAACAAAATATTTTCAATCTTAAAAATTACGTTTGCTACAGCTTTATTTATTTTTGTAGTAATCACATTGTATCGGGAGTTATCTGGTATTAACTTTAAAGATACGTTGGTTGAATTTAGTAAGATTAACCGTATGTCCTTGGTTTTACTATTTATTGGTGGTGGGGCATCGCTTGTTATTCTATCAATGTATGATGTGATTTTATCTAGAGCTTTAAAAATGGATATATCCTTAGGCAAAGTTTTAAGAGTAAGTTATATCATCAATGCATTGAATGCGATTGTAGGTTTCGGTGGCTTTATTGGTGCAGGCGTTAGAGCAATGGTTTATAAAAACTATACGCATGATAAAAAGAAATTAGTTCACTTTATATCCTTAATACTTATTTCAATGTTGACAGGTTTAAGCTTATTATCATTGTTAATTGTATTCCATGTTTTCGATGCATCTTTAATCTTAGATAAGATTACATGGGTAAGATGGGTATTATATGTAGTGTCATTTTTCTTACCATTATTCATTATTTATTCAATGGTTAGACCACCCGATAAAAACAATCGTTTTGTAGGATTGTACTGCACTTTAGTGTCGTGTGTTGAATGGTTAGCAGCTGCAGTTGTATTATATTTCTGTGGTGTAATTGTTGACGCTCATGTATCATTCATGTCCTTTATTGCAATATTTATCATTGCTGCATTATCAGGTTTAGTCAGCTTTATTCCTGGTGGTTTCGGCGCTTTCGATTTAGTTGTATTACTAGGATTTAAAACTTTAGGTGTCCCTGAGGAAAAAGTATTATTAATGCTACTTCTATATCGTTTTGCGTACTATTTTGTACCGGTAATTATTGCATTAATTTTATCATCATTTGAATTTGGTACATCAGCTAAGAAGTACATTGAGGGATCTAAATACTTTATTCCTGCTAAAGATGTTACGTCATTTTTAATGTCTTATCAAAAGGATATTATTGCTAAAATTCCATCATTATCATTAGCAATTTTAGTATTCTTTACAAGTATGATCTTTTTTGTAAATAACTTAACGATTGTTTACGATGCTTTATATGATGGAAATCACTTAACGTATTATATTCTATTGGCAATTCATACTAGTGCTTGTTTATTACTTTTACTGAATGTAGTTGGTATTTATAAGCAAAGTAGACGTGCCATTATCTTTGCTATGATTTCAATTTTATTAATCACAGTGGCGACATTCTTCACTTACGCTTCATATATTTTAATAACATGGTTAGCTATTATTTTTGTTCTGCTTATTGTAGCTTTCCGTAGAGCACGTAGGTTGAAACGCCCAGTAAGAATGAGAAATATAGTTGCAATGCTTTTATTCAGTTTATTTATTTTATATGTTAACCATATATTTATTGCTGGAACGTTATATGCATTAGATATTTATACGATTGAAATGCATACATCTGTATTGCGCTATTACTTCTGGCTTACGATTTTAATCATCGCTATCATCATAGGTATGATTGCATGGTTGTTTGATTATCAATTTAGCAAAGTACGTATTTCTTCTAAAATTGAAGATTGCGAGGAGATTATTAATCAGTACGGCGGTAATTATTTGAGTCACTTGATATATAGTGGTGACAAGCAGTTTTTCACTAATGAAAATAAAACAGCATTTTTAATGTATCGTTATAAAGCAAGTTCATTAGTGGTTCTTGGAGATCCGTTAGGTGATGAAAATGCCTTTGATGAATTGTTAGAAGCATTCTATAATTACGCTGAGTATTTAGGCTATGATGTTATATTCTATCAAGTTACAGATCAACACATGCCTTTATATCATAATTTCGGTAACCAATTTTTCAAATTAGGTGAAGAAGCAATTATTGATTTAACGCAATTTTCAACTTCAGGTAAAAAACGCCGTGGATTTAGAGCGACTTTAAATAAATTCGATGAACTTAATATTTCGTTCGAAATTATTGAACCACCGTTTTCAACTGAATTTATAAATGAACTTCAACATGTAAGTGATTTATGGCTAGATAATCGTCAGGAAATGCATTTCTCTGTTGGTCAATTTAATGAAGAATACTTATCTAAAGCGCCAATTGGTGTAATGCGAAATGAAGAAAATGAAGTAATTGCATTTTGTAGTTTAATGCCAACATACTTTAATGATGCCATTTCAGTCGATTTAATTAGATGGTTGCCAGAGTTAGATTTACCATTAATGGATGGTCTATACTTGCATATGTTACTTTGGAGTAAAGAACAAGGTTATACAAAATTTAATATGGGTATGGCAACGTTATCGAACGTTGGTCAATTGCATTATTCATATTTAAGAGAACGACTTGCAGGCCGTGTCTTTGAACATTTCAACGGTCTATATCGTTTCCAAGGATTACGTCGTTATAAATCTAAATATAATCCGAATTGGGAACCACGCTTTTTAGTTTATCGTAAAGATAATTCGCTTTGGGAATCACTTTCTAAAGTAATGCGTGTAATACGTCACAAATAATTAAAATCCAAGTGCTAAGAGGTATACAGTTATGCCTGATGCGCTTGGATTTTTTGGTTTCTATAAAGAATGATTTATAAAAAACGGTACAGATAAGAATATTTAAGTTTCCTATCTGTACCGTATTTTAATATTGAAATGAGCTAAAGTTAAGTCGCCTAACTTTTATTATCAGTCCAATCAGTTTCATCAAGTATAAATGTTATTGCTTATTTTTGTATTCTTGGCGTATTTTTTGTTCTTCTGCATAGCGCTCTGGATTTTTCTTATAAAAATCTTGGTGATAGTCTTCGGCTTTGTAAAATTGTGACGCTGGTAATATTTTTGTTGCAATTGCCTTATCAGCATTAATCGTATTTTTAAGCTGCTCGATATAAGTCTCAGCGAGTTCTTTTTGATGATCATTAGTGTAGAAAATAGCTGTTTGATATTGAGGACCACGGTCTTGATATTGACCACCTGTATCTAATGGGTCAATGACTGAGAAAAATATTTCTAATAACTTATTGTATGAGAATAATGCAACATCATATTGAATTTCAACAGTTTCTAAATGACCACTCGTACCTGATTTTACTTGTTCGTAAGTAGGATTTTCAATATGTCCGCCCATATATCCAGAAGTTACTTTTTCTATGCCGTCAAAGGTGTCAAATGGTTTCGTCATACACCAAAAGCAACCTCCGGCAAAATAAGCTGTATTAATATTCATTTTTGACATCCTTTCATTAGACCTTAGTACGATTTATTAAGAAATCACTTGCTTTTTGAATTGTTTTTATATAACGTTAATATGTGATTATTATAGTACACAAAAATCTATTTTTGAAGATATAAGGTAGGTAAATATGGATAAAGAAACTAATGACAACGAATATAGACGTCAAAGTGAACATCGCACTTCGGCGCCTAAGCGAAAAAAGAAGAAGAAAATTAGGAAATTACCTATCATTCTTCTGATTGTTGTAATTTTACTTATCGCATTAGTTGTATATATTGTACATAGTTACAATAGCGGTGTAGAATATGCCAAGAAACATGCGAAAGATGTTAAAGTACATCAATTTAATGGACCAGTAAAAAATGATGGTAAAATTTCTATTCTTGTACTCGGTGCAGATAAAGCACAAGGTGGACAATCAAGAACAGATTCTATCATGGTTGTTCAATATGACTTTATCAATAAAAAGATGAAAATGATGTCTGTCATGCGTGATATTTATGCAGATATTCCAGGATATGGAAAACACAAAATTAATTCAGCATACGCTTTAGGTGGTCCAGAGCTACTTAGAAAAACACTTGATAAAAATTTAGGAATTAATCCTGAATATTATGCAGTAGTTGATTTTACTGGATTTGAGAAAATGATTGATGAATTAATGCCTGAAGGTGTACCAATTAATGTCGAAAAAGATATGTCGAAAAATATTGGTGTATCTTTGAAAAAGGGTAACCATAGGTTGAATGGTAAAGAATTACTTGGTTATGCAAGATTCCGTCACGACCCTGAAGGTGACTTCGGACGCGTGCGACGTCAGCAACAAGTGATGCAAACATTGAAAAAAGAAATGGTTAATTTTAGAACAGTTGTTAAATTACCAAAAGTTGCAGGTATTTTAAGAGGCTATGTGAATACAAACATTCCTGATTCAGGGATTTTCCAAACAGGTTTGAGTTTTGGTATCCGAGGTGAAAAAGATGTTAAGTCATTGACTGTGCCAATCAAGAACTCATACGAAGATGTCAATACAAATACTGATGGTAGTGCATTACAGATTAATAAAAACACAAATAAACAAGCTATTAAAGACTTTTTAGATGAAGATTAAAAATAAACAAGGCGATTTCTATCATACTCAGATAGAAGTCGCCTTGTTCGTTTTCAAAGAATTAATTGGCATGCATCTTATGAAGAATTATTGATCTGACTTTCTTACGCCAGCCACACCATAATGGTTTGGTTTCATTTCTTCTATAACAACGTGAATTGCTTGTCTATTTGCCCCCGTTGTTTTTTCTACGGCGTCAGTTACTTCGCTAACTAAATTTTTTAATTGTTCATCCGAACGACCTTCTAATAATTTTACATTGACGATTGGCATCATCCAAACCTCCTAATCATTATTAATTTGAGTATATCATGTAATACTTAAAAATTCATTTGCAAAATAACAGAACATTTGTTCTAAAATAGTTGAAATAGAACACGTGTTCGTATATAATAAGATTCAAGTAAGGGAGGAATAACAGTGTATAATTATCATTTATTAGAAGATAGGGATGTTCTATGTATTGACCAAAAAAGTTTTTTTGCGAGTGTTTCTTGTATTGAAAAGGGGCTAGATCCATTAGAAACAAAGCTAGCTGTTGTTGCAGATACTAAGCGTCAGGGTTCTGTAATATTGGCTGCGACACCTAAATTAAAAGAATTAGGCATCAAGACAGGGTCGCGATTGTTTGAAATACCACATAGAAATGATATTTACATTATCAATCCAAGTATGCGTAAATATCTTAATGTTTCAGTTGCTATTTCTAAGATTGCATTGCGTTATATTCCACCTGAAGATTTACACCAATATAGTATTGACGAATTTTTTATGGATGTTACTGATAGCTATCATAGATTTAGTTCTACAGTACATGCATTTTGCGAAAGACTTAAACGTGAAATTTATGAAGAAACAGGCATTTATTGTACTGTGGGCATTGGTTCTAATATGTTATTAAGTAAAATTGCTATGGATGTTGAAGCGAAGCATAGTCAAAATGGTATAGCTGAATGGCGATATCAAGATGTACCAACGAAATTATGGCCAATTCAGCCCTTGCGAGATTTTTGGGGTATTAATCGTCGAACAGAAGCCAAATTGAATAAAAGAGGAATTTTTACTATAGGAGATTTAGCGAAATATCCATATAAATTTTTAAAAAAAGAGTTCGGTATTTTAGGTGTTGATATGCATCTACATGCGAATGGGATAGATCAGAGTAAAGTACGTGAAAAGCACAAGATCAGCAATCCATCGATATGCAAAAGTCAAATATTAATGAGAGATTATCATTTTGATGAAGCAAAAGTAGTAATGCAAGAGTTAATTGAAGATGTTGCTAGCAGAGTTCGAGCAAGAAAAAAAGTGGCAAGAACGATACATTTTGCCTTTGGCTATAGTGATGAAGGCGGTGTACATAAGCAATATACTTTGAAAGATCCAACAAACTTAGAAAAAGATATTTATAAAGTAGTAATGCATTTCGCAGATAAATTATGTAATAAACAAGCACTATATCGTACGCTAAGTATATCTTTGAGTCAATTTATTAATGAGGATGAGCGACAGTTAAGTCTGTTTGAAGATGAATACCAACGCAAACGTGACGAATGTCTAGCTAAAACGATAGACCAATTACATTTGAAATACGGCAAAGGTATTGTGTCCAAAGCAGTATCGTTTACAGAAGCAGGTACAAAACACGGCAGATTAGGTTTAATGGCTGGACATAAAATGTAATGACTATACGGTTTAAGTAATATATAACTGTGATTCGTATAAAATAAGTCTCTAAAGATAAATATTTCATATATCACAATAGATTTTCACAATAATATCTAAGAATACATGGAATTTATCAAAAGAGACTTAATAATTATTGGATATAACAATCAAAATCACTCAATGCTTGCATACCGCGTTCTCGGTCAGTAGGGTTTTTGAAACTAATTTTTAAAGCACCGTATATATCTTCGCGTACTTCTAAGATTCTTAAGTTGCTTATAGATATGTTATGTAAACTCAGGATATAAGTCACTTTACTTATCATACCTGATTCATCCGGAATGTCTACATATAGATCATACGCAGTATTTAGTCCACCTAGTTGTTTAGCGGGTAGTGCGTCGCGATACGATTTAGCTTGGGCAAAAAATGATAACAATTTTTCAGAATCATTGCTTTCAATTAGTCTTTCTAAATCTTGAAACTGACTTTTTAGCTGTCGAATCATTTCTAAAATATACGTTTTATTACTCAAGGTGATATCTTTCCACATTTGTGCATTACTACTAGCTATACGAGTGATATCACGAAAACCACCAGCTGCAAGTTTATTAACTAAATGATGTTCTTGACCGTTCTTTTGACTAACATGAACTAAACTAGATGCAACGATATGAGGTAAATGACTTACGACGCTTGTTACGTAGTCGTGTTCTTCAGCAGTAGTTACAATAAATTTAGCAAGAGTAGGTGATAACAGTTCTTTTAACGTGTTTGCTGCTTGCTCATTTCTTGGCTCATTGTAGACTAAAATATAATAAGCGTTTTCAAATAAGTGCTTTTTAGCATTTAGTACACCAGATTTATGACTACCAGCCATTGGATGACCACTGACTAAATGAATATTATGCTTTAATAAATTGCATTCGTGTTGCTGTATCATTGCTTTAGTACTACCAGTATCAGAAACAATAACACCAGGTTTAGTTGGCATATCTATAAGCTCGCTAAGATATTTATTTGTGATAGCAACAGGTGTTGCATAAATAATTACATCGGCTTTTTTAATAGCTTCACTATAATTTAAACATTTTTCATTAATAATGCCGATTGATTTAGCTTTATCTAACTGAGAAGTATCTGCATCGTATGCAATAATATTAGTATTAAGGTTATGGTATTTTATATTGCTAGCAAGACTTCCACCAATTAATCCAAGCCCAACAAATAAAACTGTTGTCATATAAATCACCTTATTTCGAAATTTTCAGAATAATAACATTGTAAATGAGCTGTTGACACAGTGCAATAGTAAATAAAAATCGATAATAGCATTAATAGATAAACGGAGATAAATCATCTACAATAAAGAGTATAGTAACACAATGGCAACGGAGGGGTAAATCAATGGAACCAATATTAGAAATGATTAAAACATTAACAGGTATTAATAGTCCTTCAGGAGACACAGAAGAAGCAATTCAATTTGTCGAAAAATATGCAAAAGACTTGGGTTATCAAACAACACTAACAAATAAAGGTGCGTTATTAATAACAGTGCCAGGCAAAAATGATGAAGTACAACGCTGTATTACTGCTCATGTTGATACTTTAGGTGCAATGGTTAAAGAAATTAAAGAAGATGGTCGCTTAGCAATAGAATTAATTGGAGGATTCACGTATAACGCGATTGAGGGTGAATATTGCCAAATTAAAACTGATGCTGGTCAAATATATACAGGAACAATTTGTCTGCATGAAACAAGTGTTCATGTATATAGAAATAATCATGAAATACCTAGAGATCAAAAGCATATGGAAATAAGAATTGATGAAGTAACTACATCAGAAGAAGATACAAAGAGTTTAGGTATTTCAGTAGGTGATTTTGTTAGCTTTGATCCACGTACAGTTATCACGTCATCAGGTTTTATTAAATCTCGTCATTTAGATGATAAAGCTAGCGTAGCGATGATACTACAATTACTAAAGAAATTAAAAGAAGAGCAAATAATATTACCACATACAACGCAATTTTATATTTCTAATAACGAAGAAATAGGTTACGGTGCAAATGCATCAATTGATTCGAAAATCAAAGAATATATTGCATTAGATATGGGCGCGTTGGGAGACGGTCAAGCATCGGATGAATATACAGTTTCTATTTGTGCCAAAGATGCTTCAGGTCCATATCATAAGCAATTGAAATCGCACCTAGTTAATCTTTGCAAAATAAATAACATTCCATATAAAGTAGACATATATCCATATTATGGTTCAGATGCTTCAGCAGCTTTACATGCTGGTGCGGATATCAGACATGGTTTATTTGGCGCTGGCATTGAATCATCTCATGCAATGGAACGAACACATATTGATTCTATTAAAGCGACAGAGAAATTACTATATGCATATTGCTTATCACCAATTGAGTAAACAATTAGTGTTGACAAATGTGAACGACCTATGTAATATAATGAACTATAAAAATAATTAGAATTTTCTAAAGAAATAGTAGCAGATATGAAACGTAGCAAATAGAAAGCTAATGGGTGATGGGAATTAGCACGCCATATCTTGTGAATTGGACTTTGGAAAACAATTGAATGAGTTTTGAAAGTGAACATGAATTATGTTAACTAAGGTGGCACCACGGTAACGCGTCCTTACAGGTATATGCGTTATGTGGTGTCTTTTTATTTAGACAAAATGTAGTAGTTAATTAAAGGTAGCAACAGAAAGTTAGTGGATGATGTGAACTAACACCGAGATTAATGAAATTGGGTTTTGTCTGCAACAGAAAAATTATATATAGTAAAGAGTGAACTATGAATATTTCGAATATTCGGTTAATTTAGGTGGTACCACGCGTCAGCGTCCTTTATATTGATAAGGATGCTGGCGCTTTTTTGAAAGGAGCGTATAGAATGGATATATTTTATAAAAAAATAAAAGCAAATGTAACGCCCGAAGTTTTAGCACAACTTCATTCCAAGAAGATCATTTTGGAAAGTACAAATCAACAACAAACTAAAGGTCGCTATTCAGTTGTTATTTTTGATATTTATGGCACTTTAACTTTAGATAATGATGTATTATCAGTAAGTACTTTAAAAGAATCGTATCAAATCACTGAAAGACCGTACCATTATTTAACGACTAAAATAAATGAAGACTACCATAATATTCAAGATGAGCAACTTAAGTCATTACCATTTATATCTGGATATGTTGGGACGTGTAGCTTTGATTTAGTAAGACATGAATTTCCTAAATTGCAATCAATACAATTAGAAGATCACAAGCAGCACGATGTAAGGTTATATATGGTTGAACAAGTTTATGTATTTGACCATTACAAAGATGAGTTATATATCATCGCGACGAATCAATTTTCAAATTCAACAAAATCAGATCTTGAGAATCGAGTTAATAAGTCTATCGAAGACTTAACTAAAATCCAACCATTCATGCCTACACAAGATTTTGATTTTAAAACTAAAGAAATTCAATCAAATATTTCTGAAGAAAGATTTATCGAAATGATTCAGTATTTCAAAGAGAAAATAACAGAAGGGGATATGTTCCAAGTTGTGCCATCAAGAATTTACAAATATGCGCATCATGCTAGTCAGCATTTAAATCAACTTTCGTTTCAACTGTATCAAAATTTAAAACGACAAAACCCAAGTCCATATATGTATTATCTTAATATCGATCAACCATATATTGTCGGTAGTTCTCCCGAAAGTTTCGTAAGTGTCAAAGATCAAATTGTAACAACTAATCCTATTGCAGGTACGATTCAACGTGGTGAGACGACACAAATAGATAATGAGAATATGAAACAACTACTTAATGATCCTAAAGAATGCAGCGAACATCGTATGCTAGTTGATTTAGGTCGTAATGATATTCATAGAGTAAGTAAAATCGGTACTTCAAAAATTACTAAATTAATGGTTATTGAAAAATATGAACATGTTATGCATATCGTAAGTGAAGTCACAGGTAAAATAAATCAAAATTTATCGCCAATGACAGTTATTGCGAATTTATTACCAACAGGTACCGTTTCAGGTGCACCAAAATTACGTGCAATTGAAAGAATATATGAACAATATCCACATAAACGGGGCGTTTATAGTGGTGGTGTTGGATACATAAATTGTAATCATAACTTAGATTTTGCATTAGCAATTCGAACGATGATGATAGATGAGCAGTATATCAACGTAGAAGCTGGTTGTGGCGTTGTATATGATTCTATTCCTGAAAAAGAACTGAATGAAACGAAATTGAAAGCTAAAAGCTTATTGGAGGTGAGCCCATGATCTTAGTTGTAGATAATTATGATTCCTTTACATATAACCTAGTGGATATTGTTGCTCAACATACTGACGTCATTGTTCAATACCCTGATGATGATAATGTGCTGAATCAATCGGTGGACGCTGTTATTATATCTCCTGGTCCAGGGCATCCATTAGACGATCAACAGTTGATGAAAATCATATCAACCTATCAACACAAACCCATCTTAGGTATTTGTTTAGGGGCTCAGGCACTGACTTGTTACTACGGTGGAGAGGTGATTAAAGGCGACAAGGTTATGCACGGAAAAGTTGATACACTAAAGGTTATATCGCATCATCAACATCTGTTATATCAAGATGTTCCAGAACAGTTTTCAATTATGAGATATCATTCATTAATAAGTAACCCTGACAATTTTCCAGAAGAATTGAAAATTACTGGACGTACCAAAGATTGTATACAGTCATTTGAGCATAAAGAAAGACCGCATTACGGTATTCAGTACCATCCTGAATCATTTGCTACAGACTATGGTGTCAAAATAATTACAAATTTTATTAATCTAGTGAAGGAAGGGTGAAAACCATGACATTACTAACAAGAATAAAAACTGAAACTATATTACTTGAAAGCGACATTAAAGAGCTAATCGATATACTTATTTCTCCTAGTATTGGAACTGATATTAAATATGAATTACTTAGTTCCTATTCGGAGCGAGAAATCCAACAACAAGAATTAACATATATTGTACGTAGCTTAATTAATACAATGTATCCACATCAACCATGTTATGAAGGGGCTATGTGTGTGTGCGGCACAGGTGGTGACAAGTCAAATAGTTTTAACATTTCAACGACTGTAGCTTTTGTCGTAGCTAGTGCTGGCATAAAAGTTATAAAACATGGTAATAAAAGTATTACCTCAAATTCAGGTAGTACGGATTTGTTAAATCAAATGAACATACAAACAACAACTGTTGATGATACACCTAACCAATTAAATGAAAAAGACCTTGTATTCATTGGTGCAACTGAATCATATCCAATCATGAAGTATATGCAACCAGTTAGAAAAATGATTGGAAAGCCTACAATATTAAACCTTGTGGGTCCATTAATTAATCCATATCACTTAACGTATCAAATGGTAGGCGTCTTTGATCCTACAAAGTTAAAGTTAGTTGCTAAAACGATTAAAGATTTAGGTAGAAAACGTGCAATCGTTTTACATGGTGCAAATGGTATGGATGAAGCAACACTATCTGGTGATAATTTGATATATGAATTGACTGAAGATGGAGAAATCAAAAATTACACATTAAATGCGACTGATTATGGTTTGAAACATGCGCCGAATAGTGATTTTAAAGGTGGTTCACCTGAAGAAAATTTAGCAATCACACTGAATATCTTGAATGGTAAAGATCAGTCAAGTCGACGTGATGTTGTCTTACTAAATGCGGGTTTAAGCCTTTATGTTGCAGAGAAAGTGGATACCATCGCAGAAGGCATAGAACTTGCAACTACATTGATTGATAATGGTGAAGCATTGAAAAAATACCATCAAATGAGAGGTGAATAATATGACGATTTTAGCAGAAATTGTTAAATATAAACAGTCACTTTTACAAAATGGCTATTATCAAGACAAACTTAATACCTTGAAAAGTGTGAAGATTCAGAATAAAAAAACTTTTATAAACGCAATTGAACAGGAACCAAAGCTAGCAATTATTGCAGAAATCAAATCGAAGAGTCCTACAGTTAATGACTTACCTGAACGAGATTTATCGCAACAAATCTCAGATTATGAAAAGTACGGTGCAAATGCCGTGTCCATTTTAACTGATGAAAAGTACTTTGGTGGTAGTTTTGAAAGATTACAAGCATTGACGACAAAAACAACATTACCCGTATTATGCAAAGACTTTATTATAGACCCGCTTCAAATTGATGTTGCTAAACAAGCTGGTGCATCTATGATTTTATTGATCGTTAACATCTTATCTGATAAACAATTGAAAGATTTATATAACTACGCTATATCGCAAAATCTAGAAGTGTTAGTTGAAGTACATGATCGCCATGAATTAGAACGTGCCTATAAGGTTAATGCTAAATTGATTGGTGTAAATAACAGGGACTTAAAACGATTTGTTACAAATGTGGAACATACAAATACTATTTTAGAAAATAAAAAAACAAATCATTATTATATTTCTGAAAGTGGTATTCACGATGCATCTGATGTAAGAAAAATCTTGCATAGTGGTATCGATGGCTTACTAATAGGTGAGGCGCTTATGCGTTGTGACAATCTATCTGAATTTTTACCACAACTGAAAATGCAAAAGGTGAAGTCATGATGAAATTGAAATTTTGTGGCTTTACATCAATAAAGGATGTTACAGCGGCCAGTCAATTACCTATTGATGCGATAGGTTTCATCCATTATGAAAAAAGTAAAAGGCATCAAACAATTACCCAAATAAAAAAGTTAGCGTCTGCTGTTCCAAATCATATCGATAAAGTATGTGTCATGGTAAATCCTGATTTAACAACAATTGAACACGTATTAAGCAATACGTCAATTAACACAATACAGTTACACGGCACAGAATCTATTGATTTTATACAGGAAATTAAAAAGAAATATTCAAGCATTAAAATCACTAAAGCTTTAGCTGCAGATGAAAACATAATCCAAAACATAAATAAATATAAAGGGTTCGTAGATTTATTTATTATCGACACACCCTCAGTGTCGTATGGTGGTACCGGTCAAACATATGACTGGACTATTTTGAAGCACATAAAAGACATACCTTATTTGATAGCAGGAGGCATTAACTCTGAAAATATTCAAACAGTTAATCAACTTAAATTATCACATCAAGGTTATGATCTTGCATCAGGTATAGAAGTAAATGGGCGAAAAGATATAGAAAAAATGACAGCAATTGTAAATATTGTGAAAGGAGATAGAGACAATGAATAAACAAATACAAACAGAAGCAGATGAATTAGGTTTCTTTGGTGAATATGGAGGGCAATATGTTCCAGAAACATTAATGCCAGCAGTTATTGAGTTGAAAAAAGCTTATAAAGAGGCAAAAGCAGACCCAGAGTTTCAAAGAGAACTGGAATACTATTTATCAGAGTATGTAGGACGCGCGACACCACTTACATATGCTGCATCATATACTGAAAGCCTAGGTGGCGCTAAAATATATTTGAAACGAGAGGATCTAAATCATACAGGCGCCCATAAAATTAATAATGCGTTAGGTCAAGCGTTGCTTGCTAAAAGAATGGGCAAGAAGAAGCTTGTTGCTGAAACTGGTGCGGGTCAACATGGTGTAGCTAGTGCTACGGTTGCTGCATTATTTGATATGGAACTTGTTGTCTTTATGGGAAGTGAAGATATTAAAAGACAACAACTTAATGTATTTAGAATGGAATTACTTGGTGCAAAGGTTGTGGCAGTTGAAGATGGTCAAGGGACTTTATCGGATGCAGTTAATAAAGCATTGCAATATTGGGTAAGTCATGTAGATGATACACATTATTTATTAGGTTCTGCATTAGGTCCAGACCCGTTCCCAACGATTGTTAGAGATTTTCAGAGTGTGATTGGTAAAGAAATAAAATCACAGATATTGAAGAAAGAAGGTCGACTTCCGGATGCAATTGTAGCATGTATCGGTGGTGGCTCAAATGCAATCGGTACATTTTATCCATTTATTAAAGATGATGTTGCATTATACGGTGTTGAAGCCGCAGGTCAAGGCGATGATACTGATAAACATGCACTTGCAATTGGCAAAGGATCACCTGGCGTATTACATGGTACTAAAATGTATTTAATTCAAGATGAAGATGGGCAAGTGCAACTAGCACATTCTATTTCAGCAGGACTTGATTATCCTGGTATTGGACCAGAACATTCTTATTACCACGACATTGGTAGAGTAACTTTTGAAAATGCTAGTGATACACAAGCAATGAATGCTTTAATCAACTTTACAAAACATGAAGGTATTATACCTGCAATTGAAAGTGCACATGCACTGAGTTATGTTGAAAGACTAGCGCCTACGATGTCGAAAGAAGATATTATTGTAGTAACTATTTCTGGACGTGGCGATAAAGATATGGAAACAATTAGACAATATATGGTAGAGCGAGGTCTTGCAAATGACTAAATTATTTATACCTTATATTATGGGCAATAAAGATTTGATTGAAAA
This sequence comes from Staphylococcus sp. HMSC36A10, assembly GCF_001838845.1. NCBI lineage: Bacteria > Bacillati > Bacillota > Bacilli > Caryophanales > Staphylococcaceae > Staphylococcus > Staphylococcus sp. HMSC36A10. The sequence continues at coordinate 48,687 of NZ_KV839122.1, read as the reverse complement.
TGCAACATTGTTGAGTGAAAATGGTGCAGATATAATTGAAATTGGAGTACCTTTCTCTGATCCGGTTGCTGATGGTCCAGTTATCATGGAAGCAGGTCAACAAGCGATTAAACAAGGCATCACGATAGATTATATTTTCAATCAATTAGAAAAACATGGTGATCAAATTAAGTGTAACTATGTATTAATGACGTATTATAATATTATTTGTCATTATGGAGAACAAGCGTTTTTTGAAAAATGTCGAGATACTGGTGTCTACGGCTTAATTATTCCTGATTTACCATATGAATTATCGCAGCGTTTAAAACAACAATTTAGTCACTATGGCGTCAAAATCATATCGTTAGTTGCGATGACTACTGATGACAAACGTATAAAAGATATCGTATCCCATGCGGAAGGCTTTATTTATACTGTGACGATGAATGCGACAACAGGGCAAAACGGTGCGTTTCATCCAGAATTAAAACGAAAAATTGAGTCAATTAAAGCGATAGCCAATGTGCCAGTTGTCGCAGGATTTGGTATAAGAACACCACAACATGTTGCAGATATAAAAGAGGTTGCAGATGGCATCGTCATTGGTAGCGAAATCGTTAAGCGATTTAAATCTAACACGCGTGAGGAAATCATTAAATATTTACAATCTATCCAACAAACATTGAATAATTAAGTTTACTTGATTTAAAAAAATTAGTCGAATACTGTTTGAAAAATTGAAAAACGGTGAATTATAAAATTGAATAGAAATGATACAAAAGTAATATGAGCAAACCTAAACGTTCATATTACTTTTTTTGAAATTGTATGCAAAAATCTAAATATTACTATAAAAGTATACGCAATTAAAGCGTTTATGTTTTAGTTTTAACATTAACTATTGTATACTTATTTAGATTAGATTTATTATTTTTGACATTTGCAGAGGGGAAATAGAAAAACTGCAAATACGGAAATGAAATTAATTAACGAGAGACAAATAGGAGTAATGATAATGAAGTTTACAAATTTAACAGCTAAAGAGTTTGGTGCCTTTACAGATAGCATGCCATACAGTCATTTCACGCAAACTGTTGGCCACTATGAGTTAAAGCTTGCTGAAGGTTATGAAACACATTTAGTGGGAATAAAAAACAATAATAACGAGGTCATTGCAGCTTGCTTACTTACTGCTGTACCTGTTATGAAAGTGTTCAAGTATTTTTATTCAAATCGCGGTCCAGTGATCGATTATGAAAATCAAGAACTCGTACACTTTTTCTTTAATGAATTATCAAAATATGTTAAAAAACATCGTTGTCTATACCTACATATCGATCCATATTTACCATATCAATACTTGAATCATGATGGCGAGATTACAGGTAATGCTGGTAATGATTGGTTCTTTGATAAAATGAGTAACTTAGGATTTGAACATACTGGATTCCATAAAGGATTTGATCCTGTGCTACAAATTCGTTATCACTCAGTGTTAGATTTAAAAGATAAAACAGCAGATGACATCATTAAAAATATGGATGGACTTAGAAAAAGAAACACGAAAAAAGTTAAAAAGAATGGTGTTAAAGTAAGATTTTTATCTGAAGAAGAACTACCAATTTTTAGATCATTTATGGAAGATACGTCAGAATCAAAAGCTTTTGCTGATCGTGATGACAAATTTTACTACAATCGCTTAAAATATTACAAAGACCGTGTGTTAGTACCTTTAGCGTATATCAACTTTGATGAATATATTAAAGAACTAAACGAAGAGCGTGATATTTTAAATAAAGATTTAAATAAAGCGTTAAAGGATATTGAAAAACGTCCTGAAAATAAAAAAGCGCATAACAAGCGAGATAACTTACAACAACAACTTGATGCAAATGAGCAAAAGATTGAAGAAGGTAAACGTCTACAAGAAGAACATGGTAATGAATTACCTATCTCTGCTGGTTTCTTCTTTATCAATCCATTTGAAGTTGTTTATTATGCTGGTGGTACATCAAATGCATTCCGTCATTTTGCCGGAAGTTATGCAGTGCAATGGGAAATGATTAATTATGCATTAAATCATGGCATTGACCGTTATAATTTCTATGGTGTTAGTGGTAAATTTACAGAAGATGCTGAAGATGCTGGTGTAGTTAAATTCAAAAAAGGTTACAATGCTGAAATTATTGAATATGTTGGTGACTTTATTAAACCAATTAATAAACCTGTTTACGCAGCATATACCGCACTTAAAAAAGTTAAAGACAGAATTTTTTAGGAAGGGAATTATCAAAACATGAAATTTACAGAGTTAACTGTTACCGAATTTGACAACTTTGTACAAAATCCATCATTGGAAAGTCATTATTTCCAAGTAAAAGAAAATATAGTTACCCGTGAGAATGATGGCTTTGAAGTAGTTTTATTAGGTATTAAAGACGACAATAACAAAGTAATTGCAGCAAGCCTTTTCTCTAAAATTCCTACTATGGGAAGTTATGTTTACTATTCGAATCGTGGTCCAGTAATGGATTTTTCAGATTTAGGATTAGTTGATTATTATTTAAAAGAGTTAGATAAATATTTACAGCAACATCAATGTTTATATGTTAAATTAGATCCGTATTGGTTATATCATCTATATGATAAAGATATCGTGCCATTTGAAGGTCGCGAGAAAAATGATGCCTTAGTAAACTTGTTTAAATCACATGGTTACGAGCATCATGGCTTTACAACTGAGTATGATACATCGAGCCAAGTACGATGGATGGGCGTATTAAACCTTGAAGGTAAAACACCCGAAACATTGAAAAAGACATTTGATAGTCAACGTAAACGTAATATTAATAAAGCGATAAACTATGGTGTTAAAGTCAGATTCCTTGAACGTGATGAGTTCAATCTTTTCTTAGATTTATATCGTGAAACTGAAGAGCGTGCTGGATTTGTATCAAAAACAGATGATTATTTTTATAACTTTATTGACACATATGGAGATAAAGTATTAGTACCATTAGCATATATTGACCTTGATGAATATGTGTTAAAGTTGCAACAGGAATTGAATGACAAAGAAAATCGTCGTGATCAAATGATGGCGAAAGAAAACAAATCAGATAAACAAATGAAGAAAATTGCAGAATTAGATAAGCAAATTGATCATGATCAGCATGAATTATTGAATGCAAGTGAATTGAGCAAAACGGACGGCCCAATTCTAAACCTTGCTTCTGGCGTTTATTTTGCAAATGCATATGAAGTGAATTATTTCTCTGGTGGTTCATCAGAAAAATATAATCAATTTATGGGACCATACATGATGCATTGGTTTATGATTAACTATTGCTTCGATAATGGCTATGATCGTTATAATTTCTATGGTTTATCAGGTGATTTTACAGAAAACAGTGAAGATTATGGCGTATACCGCTTTAAACGTGGATTTAATGTACAAATCGAAGAATTAATAGGGGATTTCTACAAACCAATTCATAAAGTGAAATATTGGTTGTTCACAACATTGGATAAATTACGTAAAAAATTAAAGAAATAGATGTAAATGATGTTAGGGCTTATAGTTATTGATACTATAGGCTCTTTTTTATATGTTTTTTAATAAAGCCTCGAATAATGATATATTAAATGACAAGTTTAACAAGTGATTGCAATAAATATAAATATGAATTGCACAATCTATTTGTAAATGATTGAGTTGAGTATACTTTTTAATTCATTCAATATGACTCAAAACAAGCCAATATGTATTATATTTTTGGTGAATAAACCTTAGCATAACAATTTATGTCTGATTATATATGTGTGTGTTTGCAAGTGTGTGATATCAAATGTCATATTTGTCTAATTGTAATTTATAAAATGCATGAGCAATGATTGCTGTAACAAATTCTAGCAAAGTATTCAGTTATATAAGTCCCCTTATGGAATTTCACATTCTAGTTTACATAATATATATTATAGGAAGTTATATGTGTGTGACGCAAAAGGTACCCTACATCATAATCATTATCTAATATCGCCGCATAACTTACTTATGCTATAATCATGATATTATATTGTTTGGAGTGATTTGATGAGATTTGTCTTTGATATTGACGGTACGCTTTGTTTTGACGGCCGATTAATTGACCAGACTATTATTGATACATTGTTACAGTTACAACATGCTGGTCATGAACTTATATTTGCATCAGCACGTCCGATTCGTGATTTGTTGCCAGTTTTACCATCAGTATTTCATCAGCACACATTAATTGGCGCAAATGGTGCTATGATTTCACAGCAATCAAAGATTTCTGTTATCAAACCAATTCATACTGATACATACCACCATATCTTAAAAATAATTCAAAAGTATGAGTTAGATTATATTATTGATGATGATTGGAATTATGCTGCACAACTTGACGCTGAGAACGCGATTTTTGAGCGTTTAGATCCACATAAGCTGGCCAGTTGTATTGATGTTGCAAATATCAACACGCCAATCAAAGTTATTTTATTAAATATAGACCCGGCACAAATTACAACTATATTAGACGAGCTAAATAAATACCATCAAGAATTGGAAATGATTCACCATTCAAATGAGTATAACATTGATATAACAGCGCAAAATATTAATAAATATACTGCATTACAATATATATTTGATGCAGATGTTAAATATATAGCATTTGGTAATGACCACAATGATATTGTCATGTTACAACATGCTAGTAGTGGCTATTTTATAGGACCATCAGAAGCATACACACACGCAATATTGAAACTTGATAAAATCAAACACATCAATAATAATGCACAAGCTATTTGCAAAGTCTTAAAATCATATAAATAAAAGCACCCCTATCAAATGATAATCATTATCAATCGATAGGGGCTATTTTAATAAAATTCGTCCTCGAACATTTCTTCCTCTTCATCTAATCCAAATAATTCTGCCATTTCTCCATGTTCAATTAACATGTTTAAATATGCATCGCGGAGTTCTTCTTCACTCATATCATTAATCATTTCTTTAAGACTATCAATCCACATATTTCTGCGTAATTGATAGTCTTCTTCAACTTCGTTTAACATCATTATATGTTTATTTGCTGCTTCTGGACTAGCTGTAAAGAGTAATGCAATCATATGTTTACATATCACTCGTCTTCCATCAGCATGAGGACAATTACATTTGGATTTTCTAGGATGTTCCATATCAATATAACAACGATATACTTTGTTGCCACTGCCCTTTACTTCAGCCTCATGCTGCGTTTCTGAAAATGATTTTAAGTTAATGACGCATTCACTTTGATAATAATTAAAGCCTCTTTCTATAGAACGAATACCTGCAATATCAAGTAATCCCATTAATGATACTCCTTTTTATTATTATTTTTAAATAAAGAAAATAAAATCGATAAGTGTCTAGATTAATATACTTGATTCATCTATATTTTATAACAAGTCTAGAATTATCGCATTCTTAAATAGCTAATATGAAAATGTTTGCACTAATTCTTTTGTATAAGGGTGTCTATCAACATTAAATAATTCCTCTATTGCAAAATCATCGACTATCATGCCATCCTTAAGAACGATAATTCTATTAACTAAGCGTTGTAACACGGATAAATCATGAGAAATAACGATAAAATGATTTAAGTTCGTAATCGTTTGCGCTTTTAATATATTGATTACATTTTGTTCAGCTATAACATCTAAATTTGAAGTTATCTCATCACATATTAAAACGCGAGGCTGTGCTAATAACGAACGCATGACATTAAATCTTTGTAATTGTCCGCCACTCACTTCGCTTGGTAATTTAGTCAATAATTGCGCGTTTAACTCAAAAGTAGATAAATGTTGTAATAATAATTGATCCTGAGCAGTATTATCAGTTAGGCCTCTGTAATAATATAACGCTTCTTTTAATGAGGTCTCAATCGTCCAATCAGGGTTAAAGCTAGTTAAAGGGTGTTGGAAAATCGTTAACACAGCATTATCACTTAAGTAAATTTCTCCTTTAACAGGTTTAAACAAGCCAAGAACCAATGAAGCGAGCGTACTTTTACCACAGCCACTTTCGCCTAAAATACCAACATTTTCTCCATCAGGTATAGTAATATTGATATCTTGTAGCACCATCTGCTTTTTATTATAACCAAAAGTCACATGTTTTAACTCAATCATAGTAATCCCTCTTTAATTGTGTTCTATATTTAATTAGACGTTCAGTATACGGATGCAAATGCTCATACTTGAAATGATTAATATTACCTCGTTCAATGATTTGACCTTCTTTTAAAACATAAATGTACTGACAATATTTCAATACATGACTTAAGTTATGTGTGATAATAAATAATGTTTGACCATGTTCTAATACAATATGCTGTAATAAATCCATCACTTGATTACCGTTCAAAGCATCCAATGATGCAACTGGTTCGTCTGCAATGATTAATTTAGGCTCCAACATGAGAACGCTTGCCATGTAAACGCGTTCAAGTTGGCCCCCAGAAAGTTGGAAACTATATTTATTTAATATATCTTTGCTTTGTAAATTAACCCACGACAAAGCCTTGTCAATTTTTGACAAAGCCTCTTCTTTACTACTTTTATAATGCTTACGATAAATCGCAGTTAACTGTTTACCTAATTTAGTATGGTCGTTAAAACTTTCTGCATAATTTTGAGAAATATAACCAATTGTATGACCATAATATTGACTCAATCTACTAATATTTTCTCCATCAAATTGGTACGAATCATACGTGCAGCTTAAATCAAATGGTAAATATTCAAGTAAGGCTTTAGCAATCAAACTTTTCCCAGCGCCGCTCTCTCCAATCAAGGCATTAATCTGTTGACTAAAAATTTTCAAATCAATCCCTTTAATAAGATATTTCTTACAAGTATTCTTTATTGTTAAATTTTGTATATCAATGAGACTCATCATATTCACCTCGTTGTTTTAGCAATCTATCTCTTAGCGCATCTCCGGTTAAATTAAAAATTAAAATAGTTATAGCAATGACTGAAGCAGGTGCAATCAACATAATTGGATGAGACGAAATAAAATCACGACCTTGTTGCAACATAGCGCCCCACTCTGGTGTTGGCGGTTGTGCACCTAACCCAATAAATGATAGTGAACTTATATATAAAATGATTTTACCGAAATCAACGACCATCAAAACGATAATAGCCGGTATAATTTTAGGTGTTAAATGACGTATTAATATTGTTCTTGTAGGTACATGAAATAATTGTGCCATTTTTATATAAGGCTTATTCATTTCGCTATTAACTATACTTCTAGTCAACCTTGTGTAATTCATCCATTTTATTACTGTAATTGAGATAACTAAATTCCACAAAGATGGTTGAAAAAAGCTTGCTAAAGCAATCATGATGATAAATTCTGGAATACTTAGACCAACATCAATAAACCTTAACACTAATCGTTCAATCCACCCTTTTTTATATCCGGCAAATAGACCTAGTGTAACACCTATGACAACGATAGCTATTAATGTTAAAACAGTAACAAACAATGTTGAACGTGCACCGATAATAATTCGGGTAAATAAATCTCTCCCATAATCATCAGTTCCTAATAAATGCAACCAACTAATAGGTTCAAAAGTTTGTGATAAATTGACTTTGGTTGCATTTTCACTACTGACAAAGAATTGCAGTACAATTACCACAAAAATAAATGCAACGAATACAAAAAATATCAGGTTATTCTTTGAAAATATTTTATGCATGACGGTCACTACTTTCTGATATCAATGGTGTATTGGTTTTGTTTTTTGGATTTCCTAATTGTAAACGCTGCTTCGGATCAAGTAATAACGTTAATAAATCAGCAATCGTATTGATAATAACAACGAAGAAGCCAATAAATAACACGCATCCTTGAATAACAGGATAATCTCGAGATTTAATACTATCCATTAATAGATAACCAATACCAGGTATATCAAATAAATTTTCAATCACTACAGTACCACCTATTAGACTGCCAAGTGAAATCCCTAGTAATGGGATAATCGGCAAAATTGTTGGTTTTAGTAAATCATGAATTAAAATATAACGTTCATTCATACCGCGTAATCTTGATGCTTGTACGATATTACTTTGCAATAACATCAATAAATTAGAACGCACTAAACGAATGATGTATGCACACATACCTAAAGATAGCGTGATTACAGGTAATATAAACTGACTTAGTATAACGCTATCTATATTCATTAAATTTGTGACAATAAATAATAAAATAATACCGATAAAGAACGCTGGTAAACTAATCGATAGTGTTGAGATCACTCTAATCACTTTATCCGTCCACTTATGAAATCGTTTGGCTGCTATAATGCCGAGCGGTATAGATATGCATAACGACACTACTAATGTTGAAAATGATATGAGTAATGTTATGGGTGCATAGTTGAATAATATCTGTGTTACCGGTTCTTTTGATTCAAAACTTTTTCCTAAATTAAAATGTAATAAATGATTCATCCAATGCCACCACTGTACCAATAAAGAATCATTTAATCCCAATTTATCTTTGGTTGCATTTATTTGTTCCGTCGACACTTGTGCTACATCAAGATGTAATATTTTATCAACAGGATTGCCTGGTGATAATTTCATTAAAATGAATGTAAGTGTAGAAATAACAAATAAAACAACTATCATTTGCATCAGTCTATACAACATAGACTTTATTATGAACATAATAGTCCCCCTCCTTGTGTAAGTTACTAACACTTTCTTTTTACATGAGAATGGCGCATGTATATGCAACTTACATATTAAGAACCAACGTTCATTATAGTATTATCCATAAAGAAATTGAAGTATATTTAATTTTTTAACAAAATCATTATAAAATATAATATTTTGAATCAAGTCAACCATGTAAAATATAAAAAAGTCAAAACAAAAACAACTATAGCACTGTATTCCATCTCTTTCGAAATAATTGTTACTGCAGTGTAACTTAAAAGTCGATGATTTTGTGCATATAGTTGTCGAATATTATTTTTTATCTTTACGGCGAAGTTCAGCGCCCTCATAGCCGTATTTTTCAATTTGCTTTTCTAATTTACGCGCTTTTCTTTCTTTACGCCAATTTCTAGTAAAATACCATAATAGAAAACTAATTAATAAACTCATAATCGCTAAAAATGCAGCGTATCCTAATAATGGTTGATATTTTATATCTTGAAAATTTGGAATAAAAAATGCAAGCACACCTAATATAACAAATGTAATTACTGCAGATACAAACCATTTATTTAAAACTAAGCAACAGAATATTGTTAATAAAATCATTATTAATGTTGTGATCCATAAATAATTAGGCAAATCGAATAATGTCATATTCATTCTCCTTTTATTTCATTACTTTCCTTGTATACATTTTATTATAAATTTTTAAAAACTTAAACAATAGCAGTCAGTTTCAAGCAATATTCTATCTACTATTAGAAAAATCATTGTTCCTTGCGACATGGAAATCGTAACATTATCGTTTAGGAGACAAAATTATGTATAATGAATGTATTATACCAAAGGAGTGATTATATGTCTCAAGGTTTACCTTTAAGAGAAGATGTTCCTGTTTCAGAAACATGGGATTTAGTAGACTTATTTAAAGATGATCAACAATATTATGAAAGTATTGACGCTCTAGTACAACAAGCAAATCAATTTCATCATACATATGCAACAACATTAAATTCAATCGAACAAATTAATACTGCTTTAGCTGAATTAGAAAATATTTTAATTGCCTTAGATCGCTTAAGTAATTATGCAGAACTACGTTTAAGTGTAGATACTAGTAATATCGAGGCACAAGTATTGAGCGCTAAATTATCTACTACATACGGTAAAATTGTTAGCCAATTATCATTTGTAGAGTCAGAAATACTTGAATTACCAGAAGAAATACTTCAACAATTAGAAGAATCATGTCCATATCAACACTATATTAAACAGTTAATAAAACAAAAGCCATTCCAATTATCTGCGTCGGTAGAACAAGTATTAGCAACTTTATCACCTACGCTAAACAGTCCTTACGATTTATACGGCACGACAAAAATGCTAGATATTACATTCGATTCATTTGAACATGATGGTACAACGTACCCTGTCGACTATGCTACGTTTGAAAATGATTATGAAGATAATAAAGATCCTGAGTTTAGACGTAAAAGTTTCAAATCGTTTAGCGATGGGATTCGAAAATATCAGCATACTACCGCGGCTACATATAATATGCAAGTACAACAAGAAAAAATTGAAGCTGATTTACGTGGATTTGAATCAGTCATCGATTATTTATTACATAGTCAAGAAGTAACGCGTGATATGTTTGACCGTCAAATCGATATGATTATGCGTGACTTGGCACCAGTTATGCAGAAATATGCTAAACTTTTACAACGTATTCACGGATTAGATAACATGCGTTTTGAAGACTTGAAGATTTCTGTAGACCCTGATTATGAACCAGAGATTTCAATTGAAGACTCAAAAAATTATATTTTCGGTGCGTTAAGTGTTTTAGGTGATGACTATACAAACATGTTACGTGAAGCATACGATCAGCGATGGATTGATTTTGCACAAAATAAAGGTAAAGATACAGGCGCATTTTGTGCAAGTCCATACTTTACACATTCATATGTGTTTATTTCTTGGACTGGTAAAATGGCTGAAGCATTTGTCTTAGCACATGAATTAGGTCATGCAGGTCATTTTACATTAGCTCAAAAACATCAACCATATCTTGAATCAGAAGCATCAATGTACTTTGTTGAAGCCCCTTCTACAATGAATGAAATGTTGATGGCCAATTATTTATTTAACACAAGTGATAATCCAAGATTTAAGCGTTGGGTTATTGGCTCAATTTTATCTAGAACATATTATCATAATATGGTTACCCATTTATTAGAAGCTGCTTATCAACGTGAAGTGTATCACAAAGTAGATCAAGGTGAATCTTTAAATGCGCCGACATTAAATGAAATAATGCTAAATGTTTATAAACAATTTTTTGGAGATGCAGTAGACATGACTGAGGGTGCTGAATTAACATGGATGCGTCAACCTCATTACTATATGGGATTATATTCGTATACGTATTCTGCTGGCTTAACAATCGGAACTGTCGTTTCTCAAAAGATTAAAAATGAAGGCCAACCAGCTGTTGATGCTTGGTTAGAAACATTGAAAAAAGGTGGTAGTGTATCACCTGTCGAACTTGCAAACATTGCAGGTGTAGACATTACTACAGAACAGCCACTTAAATCTACAATTCAATATATTTCTGATTTAGTCGATGAAGTTGAAAAATTAACAGATGAAATTGAGCAAGCAAATAACTAAGATGCGAGACAATTTATAGTAGAACAATATAAACCAAGATTTTCACATTACTAATTGTGAGAATCTTGGTTTTTTTGAGGGTTTATGAATGATAGAAATATATATTTATCGTAAGGGATTTTATAGTAATAACTTTAAGTTATTGTTCGTAATGTGTACCTGTTAAATAAAAATAAACACTTTCAGCGATGTTAATAATATGATCACCAATACGTTCTAAATGTCTTGCTGCTAAATGAGCTTGTGCAGCGACAAATGGATCGTTATCAATAAGATACGTTGCGTTAATAATATGACTATATAAGTCATCGATATCTTCATCACGCTCAATTATTTCTCTTATTAATACGGTATCTTTCTTTTTAAATGCTTGATCTAAGTCCTTTAACATTAACATAGCTAATTTACCCATTGTCTTTAAACGGGTTAACACATAATCATCTGTAATCTTTGTACGCAATCGAATATTGGCAATACTCGATGCATTATCTCCTATTCTTTCTAAATCGGAGGCGATTTTTAATGAAGAAATCATCATACGCAAATCACTCGCAATGGGCTGTTGCTTTGTAATTAACATGATAACTCGCTCATTAATATCATAATTTAATTGATTGATATGTTTATCGTTTTTAACTGTTTGTCGTGCAAAGCCTCTATCGTCAATACTTAATGATTTTATACCATTTTCAATACTCACATAGACATTTGCACCTAACCGACGTAATTCCTTTATTAAATCATCAAGTTGCTCCTGATATCGCTGTCTAATTATTGCCATTATATATCAACCAAACCTTCCTGAAATATAATCTTCTGTTTTCTTGTTTGATGGGTTAGAGAAAATTTTATCAGTATCATCATATTCATTGACATAACCATTTAAGAAAAATGCAGTTTTATCTGATACACGAGCTGCTTGTTGCATATTATGTGTAACCATAATAATTGTATACTTTTCTTTTAGTTCTTGAACCAACTCTTCTACTCTTAATGTTGAGATTGGATCTAATGCTGATGTCGGTTCATCCATTAAAATGACTTCAGGTTCAATTGCTAAACAACGCGCGATACAAACACGTTGTTGTTGCCCACCGGATAAACTATATGCATTTGTGTGCAACCTATCCTTTAATTCATCCCAAATTGCAGCGCCACGTAATGATTTCTCAACGATTTCATCAAGAACTTTTTTATTTTTAATACCGTGAATCTTTGGACCGTAAGTAATATTATCGTATATTGATTTTGGAAATGGATTAGGTTGTTGAAAGACCATGCCCACATTTGTACGTAATTGTTCTTTAGAATATTTTTGATCAAAAATGTCTTGATCTCGATATAATATTTTACCAGCTGTTTTCACAGAAGGTACTAACTCAACCATTCGATTCAAAGTTTTAATATATGTTGATTTGCCACAACCAGATGGACCTATAATGGCAGTAATTTGGTTTTCATAAATATCTAAATTAATATTTTGTAATGCATGATTTTCGCCATACCATAAGTCTAAATTTTGTGTTGAATATATAACAGAATGTGAGTTTGTATCATCTGGTGTTTTATGATGACTTTGTGAGACATCAAACGTATGACTTTGAGATATTTGTTTAGTTTGTGCAAGTGTTTGCGCCATATTTAAAACTCCCTTTTTAATAGATAAATGAGATTGATTGTTTAAATTAGAATTTTTTACTAAATTTGTTACGTAAAATAATCGCAACGCCATTCATTAAGATTAAGATAACTAGTAAAACGATAATGCCTGCCGATGCAACATTCTGGAATTCTTCTTGAGGCATTTTCGCCCAAGTAAATATTTGGATTGGTAATGCTGAAAATTGATCCAATATACTTCTAGGTGTTGCCAATAATATAGTCGGTATACCGATTAGCACAAGTGGCGCTGTTTCTCCCAGTGCTCTTGAAAGAGACAAAATGAATCCAGTTAAAATACCAGGTAACGCTGCTGGTAAGACAACACGTCTTATCGTTTGCCATTTATTAGCACCTAAACCATAAGAAGCTTCGCGTACTGAGTTAGGTACAGCTCTAATTGCTTCCTGACTTGAAACAATAATAATTGGTAATATCAGTAAGGTCATTGTTAGCGCTGCTGCCAATATACTGTTACCCATTTTCAAGGCTTCAATCCCCGCACCACCAACGAACAAAGTGTAACCTAATAACCCAAATACAACTGATGGTACACCAGCTAAATTGGAAATACTGATTTTAACAAACTGAGTAAATTTGTTGTTTTTCGCATATTCTTCTAAGTATATAGCTGTACCTATTCCTAGGATGATTGATAATGGAATGATACTTAACATTAACCAAAGTGAACCGATTAACGCGCCTTTAACGCCAGCCATAGATGGTGTTGAAGAAGAAAAATTAGTGAAAAACTGTAAATTTAAATGACTTACCCCTTTAATCAATGTTTGAGTTAACAACGCAATAAGTACGACAAGTCCTAATAATGTACATGCTAAAAATATGAGTTTGAACACTTTATTTTTAACCGTTCTGGATGATAAATGTTTTTGGACAAGTTGTTGATCGACGAGTGATTGTCTATTATTATCTGTCGTTTCCATATTAATACTCCTCCCTAAAACGCTTAGAAATCCACTGAGAAAGTAAATTCATGATTAAGGTAAAGATAAATAGTGTGAACCCTACAGCATAAATACTGTAATAAATATTTGATCCAAATGTTGCATCACCTGTCGCTATCTCAACAATATATCCAGTCATTGTTTGAATCGAACTTGTTAAACTTAATGAAGCTGTTGGCGAACTACCTGCCGCTAATGATACAATCATCGTTTCTCCAATTGCTCTTGAAATCGCGAGAACGATTGAAGCTACAATACCTGATGTTGCTGCGGGAAGTACGACTTTAGTTGCTACTTCTAATTTAGTTGCTCCAAGTCCATAGGCACCTTCTCGAATTTTATTTGGTACAGATGCCATTGCATCCTCACTCAAACTTGTGATGAGAGGGACAATCATAATACCGACAACTAAGCCGGGACTTATAGCATTAAACTCTCCAAGACCTGATATGAAAGATCTTAATACTGGTGTAACAAAGGTTAATGCAAAGAAACCAAACACAATTGTTGGTATTCCTGCTAAAATTTCTAATATCGGTTTAATTATGCGTCGTGCACGGTCACTTGCATATTCACTTAAATAAATTGCTGCACCAAGCCCGACTGGAACTGCAAATATAGTCGCAATAACTGTGATTTTTAAAGTCCCTATTATCAATGCCCAGATACCAAACTTAGGGTCTGAACCGGTAGGATTCCAAGTAGTAGAAAATAGAAATTCAGTTATTGGAATTCTGGTGAAAAAAGTGATGGTTTCTAAAAGCAATGTGATTAATATACCTAGTGTTGTTAAAATGGAAATCGCTGAAATTGCGGCTAAAATAACTGGTATAATTTTGTCATTATGCTTCCCTTTTTTATTAATATTTTTTTCGATTAAAGCTTTAACATTAGTAGATGAAGTCATAATCAAACCTCTTTCTATTACTCCCAAAATAATTAGATTTGTAAAATAATGATGAACCACTATTTTAAGTTGATAAGCTTGTAGACTAACTGAATGTCAAAATCAGCGTCTCGATAAATCAAGCTTTGTACTCTAAATAATGATTCACCATCAAAATCATGTTTCAAGACACATTTGAAATTGCGTCTTATTATTTTTTGTCTTCAGACTTTTTATCATCAGATTTCTTGTCGTCTGATTTTTGATTTTTATCAATAAATGCTTTTAAATCATCTAATTGTGATTTGTATGTTTTCTCTGGTGCTGCTACATATCCAGCTTCTTCAGCTGCTTTACCTTTATCTTCTAAGACGAATTTGATAAATTCTGACATTACTTTATTATCTTTCAATGCTTTTTCATTTACATAAATGAATAATGGTCTACTTAATGCATAAGAGTTATCTTGAATTGTTTTTTTCGTAGGCTCTGTTGCTTTACCATTTTCATCTTTGATTTTAACTTCTTTTAATTTATCTTTATTTTGTACGTAGAAGTTATATCCAAAGTATCCGATTCCCTCTTTGTTTTTCGTTACAGAAGAAACGATAGCATTTGTATCAGCATTTTTTTCTGCTTTAATATCTTCTTTATTCATTACTTCATTTTCGAAGAAGTCATAAGTACCATGACTTGAGTTTGGTGATACAGCATTTATTTTTTTATCTGGCCATTTACTATTAACATCTTTCCATGTTTTAGCTTTTCCAGAATAAATTGCTTTTAATTGCTGTTTGTCTAATTCATCTACAAAATCATTTTCTTTATTTACAGCAACCGTTACACCATCTTGCGCAATTTTAAATTCTTTGTATTTGATATTCTTATCTTGTAATTTTTGCTTCTCTTCATCTTTAATTGGTCTAGAAGCATCAGCGAAGTCGATATCTCCTGCAATGAATTTTTGGAAACCAGCACCTGTACCAGCTTGTCCTGCTGAGATTTTAGCATCCGAGTGATCTTGAGCCCATTTTTCATTTAATTTCTCCACAATTGGTGCTACTGTTGATGAGCCATCACCTTTAGCTTCCCCTTTTAAATCACTATTACCACTGCCACCATTACCGCCACCACAAGCACCTAATAATAGTGTTGCACCTAAAGCTGTAGTACCAACAAATTGCCATTTTTTCATTGAAATATCCTCCCTGTATGAACAACAAATAGTATTTGTATTGATTACATCTTTATCTTAACCTTGAATTATTAACCTCATTTTTAGAAACTGTAAATGTTACATAAAAATTTGTTAAGAAAATGTAAATATTAATTTTTGTTAATCTAAAAAATATTGCTTCATTAGTAAAATTAAAATGCTTCCTGAAAAATTATCGAAATTTAAATATGTACACAAAAAATGAGGCTGGGACATAAATCCCTAAAAAAACAGCAGTAAGATATTTTCAATTAGAAAATATCTTGCTGCTGTTCTCTATTTATACAATACTTCGTATTGAATGGCTTCGCTTTGCCCGTCTGGCACATTACTGTAAAATTCTATAAATAGAATTTTTGATGACGGGTCCCTTCCTATGGTGCCGTCTCAGCCACCCCAACCGGCACATTGTTGTAAGCTGACTATATGTCAGCTTCTGTGTTGGGGCCCCTGTCTTCGACTGGCACTGCTCCCTCAGGAGTCTCGCCATTAATACTACGTATTAACATGTAATTTTACTTTGAAATACATTAAAGCCCAAATTAATCAAAAGCTTTCTGAACCAGAAACGAAAAAAATCTATAGTCATAGAAAAATTTATGTAGAGCCTGTTTTTGGATTTATGAAGGTTATTTTGGGTTTCACTCGAATGTCAGTTCGAGGA